>CAMBJI010000007.1 GCA_945867725.1 Bordetella parapertussis | reverse complement strand
CCGAGGTGCCGCGACTCACGCCAAAGCAGGTCGAAGCGCTCGATTTTTTTCAGGCATTGTGCGAAGAGCCAAGTATCCACCTCAAGACAGATTTTGAGCCAGGCGATATACAGTTTCTGCACAACTACCAAATACTGCATGACCGCACCGCCTTCATCGATTGGCCTGGTCAGCCCGAGCGGCAGCGGCATCTATTACGTTTGTGGCTGTGTTGCGAAAGAGGCCGCAAGCTGCCTCCCTCTTATCGTGACAGGCAAGGCCGTATCACTGTTGGCGACCGCGGTGGAATCATCGTGCCAGACATGAAGACCAACGTGACGATCGAGGTTGTGTAAACCCCGTACATGAAAATTTAATCTCTAGCGAATTCAAAGGCATGGAGATTAAAAGTACTGTCCAGATTCAACAAAGCCAACTATTAAGCTTTTAGACCTGACAGGCGAAGCGCATCGCGCACTCAAAAAGCAGATATCTCCCCTACTGTTCGTAGATGGGTGCATGACATACGAGGTGACGATCAGTTCACCGGTTTGGCATAAAACATCGGCAGCAGTTCCCGGACCAGTTCGCCATCTTCGGCCAGAGCTTTGCAGCCGTTTAAAAAGAACGGCTTGGGTGCGTTGGGGTCAGTGTTGGCCTGTGCCTCGCGCATGGCGCGCTGGCCGCCGCCGATGGTCTGCATCGCAGTAGTCGCGGCGGGGCCCAGCAGGTCCCGCAGGTGGGTGCAGCTCTGATTGCCGCCGACGGCGTCCTTCACGGCCTGGCGCCAGCCCGAGGTGAGCGATGCGCCGATGAGCTTGCGGAACGTGGGTGCGACCGTAAAACACACGGCATACGGCCCGTGATTGGTGGAGACCGCGATGTCGCGCACCACCTTGTTGTCGTCTACCGTTAGGCGAAGCTGCATATCGTGGATCTGCGTGCCCGCAGGGATCCGGCCGCGCTTGATGTGGTCGACATCGAAGGTCTTGATGTCCACGATGCGTGCGTCCACGTCGAACAGGCCGTCTTCACGCGCGAAGCCTTCGCAGACGATGGTCCGCGTGTGCATGTGCTTGCGGGGGCTGGCTGCTGGAAGGCTCATGGCGGGCTCCTTGAAAATTGAGCTGGCGTCGCAAAGTGGGGTTCGTTCCAGTGATTTTTAGGTACGAACTATGATGGTTTTGAGCTGGGTATAGTACTTCAGCGCCTCGAGGCCGCGCTCGCGGCCGATGCCGCTGGCCTTGTATCCGCCAAAGGGTGCTTCCATACCGACGTCGCGGTAGTTGTTGATATAAATCTGGCCGCATTCGAGTTGCTTGGCGACGCGATGGGCGCGGGCGAAGTCGCCGGACCAGATGCCTGCGACCAGGCCGTATTCGGAATCGTTGGCAATCCTAACCGCATCTTCTTCGGTATCGAAGCCGATCACGGCACCGATGGGCCCGAAAATTTCTTCGCGTGCAATGCGCATTTCTGGCGTGACCTCAGTGAACAGCGTCGGCTCGACAAACCAGCCTTGAGCGAGGGGTCCGTCGGTCAGGCGCTTGCCGCCTACCGCCAGGGTGGCGCCCTCGCGCAGACCCTCGTCAATGTAATGCAGCACTCGCTCCATCTGTTGCCGCGATATCAGCGGCCCGATGGTTCGATCGTCGATGCCGGGGCCGATGGTGATGTCAGAACGGATGCGCGCGACCAGCTTGTCGACGAAGGGTTTAAGCACGGACTGCTGTACGAGAAGTCGGCTGCCGGCGGAACAGGTTTGCCCCGAAAGTTGCATCAGCGCAGGCACGGCTGAAACTGCGGCAGCTTCAAGGTCTGCATCGGCGAAGACAATGAAGGGAGACTTGCCGCCCAACTCCGCGGTGACGGGAATGATGCGTTGCGCAGCCTGGGTAAGGATGAGTTTACCGGTTTCGACTGATCCAGTGAAAGTGATTTTACGGACCAGCGGGTGATCGACAAGCGCCCGTCCGGCTTCGTTGCCCAAGCCAGTGACAACGTTGAGGACACCGGCAGGAATTCCCGCTTCGATGGCCATTTTCGCGAGCATCAGCGCGCTGCCCGGCGTCTCTTCGGCGGGTTTGGCAATCACCACGTTGCCGGCGGCCAGGCTGGGGGCAACACCGCGCGCCAGCTGATTCAGTGGCGCGTTCCAAGGAATTATCTGTCCGGTGACGCCATAGGGCTCGCGCAGGGTGTAGACGAGATTGCTATTCGTTGCGGGGATGACTTCGCCGTAGATCTTGTCGGCGCTGCCGCTGTAAAATTCAAAGAAGCGGGCTGCGGCCTCAACGTCGCGTCTGGTGCGCGTCAGCGGATGGCCGCAGTCCATTGTCTCGACCAACGCCATCGGTTCGAGATTCGCGCGCAGGATGCCAGCGAGTTTTTGCAGGCGCTGACCACGCTGGTACGGCTGCAACACGCTCCAGTCCTTCAGGCCTTTTTGGGCTGATTCGACCGCACGTGCGATATCTTCAGCATTGCCGCGTGCAGACATGCCTATACATTTCCCGGTTGCCGGATCGATGTTTTCAAGCCAGGCGTTGCTTGCCGGAGCGACTTCGCTTCCATGGATAAAGTGGCCGGTCTGTTCGAGGTGCTTGTTCATTGCATGCTGATTGGTTTTGTCGAACGATTACTTGTGCTGGTCTGAAAGGAATGGTGGAAGCGTCGGGAGTATGGCAGGTATCCCATCCGCGCTAGGACATGAATTCGCCACCGTTGATATGCAGCACCTGCCCGGTCACATAACCCGAACCCTCTCCGGCGAGGTACATGCAAAGGTTGGTGATGTCGTCGACATGGCCCAGGCGGCGCACAGGCACATGCTTGGTGCGCCTGGCGAATTCCTCGGCATAGCCCGGGTGGGTGGTGTTAGAGCGTTCGGTGTCGATCACACCGGGCGCGATGGTATTCGCGGTGATGCCAAATGGCCCGAATTCGAGGGCCAGCACCTTTGCGAGGGCATGCAGTGCTGCCTTGCTCGATGCAACATGCGCGCGTTCTTCCTTTGGGTAGAAAGCGGTGCGGCCGGCCATGTGGATGATGCGTCCCCAGCCTCGCGCCTTCATGCCGGGTAACACCGCCTGGGCGAGATAAAACGCCGAACTGAGGTTGGTGTCCAGGATGTGATGCCACAGCTCGGGGGTGATATCGAGAAAGGGGCGGGTGTCGCGCGTGCCGACGTTACTGATGGCAATGTCGATGCCGCCGACTTCTTCTTCGGCCTGGCGCACCATGCGTTGCACATCCTCGACCTTCGAGATGTCGGCCATGATGGCCAGTGCCTCTACACCCAAAGCGCGCGCTTCTGCAGCGACGGCATCTACCGCAGCTGCGTTGGCATGTCCGTTGACGATGACGTTACAACCCGCCTCCGCGTAGGCGAGTGCAATCGCCCGGCCAATATTGCGTCCCGACCCGGTGATCAATGCGGTCCTGCCCATTAGTGGTTTTGTATTAGATGCCATGCAGGCTCTCCCGTTTTAGTTCGACCCGTCCATCCGCTTGCAGAGCAATCGGCTTGAAGCGGTGCTGTTGGCGAAAATCATTGCGCACCTGGCAGGGCTGCTTTGGTGACGAAACGGTCTACTACCTCAAGGTGCCGGCGCCGAGGGCCGGTCGACATGCAGCAGACGCGATACCGCCGGAGCGAAGCGCTGGATCAGGCCCACCAGGATGAGGACCGCTATGCCGGCCCCCTGCGCAACGACGCTTGGTGCGATCAAGGCCATGCCGGCACCGATCATGAGCACGCGGCCGAGCGCACCCAGGGGGCGCGACAGATACCCGGTGGTACCAGCGGCGAATGCAATGATGGCCAGTCCGCAAGACATGCTCGCAGCGATGATTTCTTCGACTGAACCCATCAGCAGCAAAGCCGGTTGGTAGACGAAGGTGAAGGGCAAGACAAATATCGGCAGGCCGATACGCATGGTATGCCAGCATGTCTCCCAGAAGTCGGCCTTGGCAATCACCGATGCGGTTAACGGCGCCAACGCAGTTGGCGGTGTCAGGTCGGAGGTGACGCCATAATAAAAAATGAAAAAGTGCGCGATCACAAGGGGAACCCCGAGATTGGTCAGCGCCGGTGCGACCATCACCACCAGCAGCAGGTAGGCCGCAATCGTTGGCAATGCGGTGCCTAGGATGATCGAGGCGATCATGATGACCACCAGCGCAAGCAGCAGCGAGCTTTTGGACAAGGCAATAACGCCTAGGCTGATTTCATTAGTCAAGCCTGTCAAGGTCACCGCGGCGACGATGAGTCCGATCAGGGCGGTGGCCGACCAAAGCGGCAAGGAGTTGACCGTGCCTTCGACTACGGCCCGTAGCAGGCGGCGCGGCGACAGTTCAACATTGCGCCTCAAAAGGGCGATTACCAGCACCACGCCAATTGTGATGAAGCCCGCCTGTGACGGACTCATGCCGCCCACCAGCAGCCAGATCAGCAAGGCCAGCGGCCCGACACCGATGATGGTTTCGAAGATGGTGATCGGCAGCGGTGGTTTGCCTCCGGAGGTGAGGTTTAGGAGACGGGCTTGGAAGTAGACCGCTGCAGCCACGCAGAGGTAGTACAGGGCAGCCGGGATGATCGCCATCATGGCGACCTGGGCATAGGGCGTCCCGGTGAGTTCGGCAAGTATGAAGGCCGACGACCCCATCACGGGCGGCATCACCTGCGCGCCGATCGACGACAGTGCCTGGACACTGGCCGCGAATGGCGGACTATAGCCCGCCTGCTTCATGGCCGGTATGTTGGCGCTGCCTACCGCGACGACATCGGCCACACCGCTACCGGACGCCATGCCGAAGAGTCCGGAACTGACCACCGTGGTCATGCCTGCGCCGCTGCGCGAACTGCGCGTCAACATGTGGGCCAAGTGCACCAGTGCATGCGTGCCGCCACTGCGCTCCATCAAGGCAGCCAGAAGCATATAGACGTAGACGACACCGACCATGACCCCGAAGGCTACACCGAACACACCGTCACTGCCGATCCAACTCGCAAGTGCAACGCGCGGCAGCGATGCGCCAGATACGGCTATCGAGTAGGGCAGGTAATTACCATAGGCAGCGTAGAAAAAAAACAGGGCTGCGAGGATCGGCAATAGCATGCCAATAGTGCGCCGGGCAATCTCGAAAAGTACGACGATACCGATGATGGCAGCCGTGACGTCATTGGGATTCAAGCGCCCGATACGCTTGGAGATGAGCGCCCCGTTCAGGCTCACATAGCTGACGGCGTAGATCGCCCCGGCCATCAGTACCAGGTCGATGACGCGCAGCCAGCGCGCATCGGGCACTATCGGAATACGCAACAGGATCAAGACGGCAATGATTGCAAACGGCAGCCCACGTTGAATGTCGCTTGAATATTCGCCGAAGATCGACGTATACAGGATGAAACAAAACAGACCAACCGACAACACTACGGTCAAGTGGTCGACCCAGGCCGGTTGCACCGGCCCAGCCTCCGTTGCGGCAATCATATCGGGCGTTGCCGTATCTTGAGCCTGGGTCGTCGTCATTTCTGTCACGGTTGGTGAGCGCGGCTATCGATCGCCAATCAACGGGCTTCTGGTGGCACCAGGCGCGCCGGCACAGCGATGCCCTTGGCGCGGAAGTAGCGCAAGGCGCCAACGTGTAAGGGAATCGGCATGCCGTCGAGCGCGGCCTTGAGCGTGAGGAACTTGGCACCCGGATGTGAGGCCCAGAACTCGGGCAG
The DNA here is from genome assembly GCA_945867725.1 of Bordetella parapertussis. GTDB lineage: Bacteria > Pseudomonadota > Gammaproteobacteria > Burkholderiales > Burkholderiaceae_D > Pernthalerella. The sequence continues at coordinate 13,126 of CAMBJI010000007.1, read as the reverse complement.
GTTTTCCATCACGGCATAGGTCGCTGCATAGACGGTATCGGCGTCAACACTGACATTGGTCGCAGCGATTTGCGTCTGCTGGATGGTTGCGATATCGGCATCATCACCCTCCATATTGGTATAGATGCCCTTGGGGATGACGGCCACCTGCCAGCTGGGCGCGCGCTGCTCGATCTTTGCCAGTACTGCTGCAGGAACGGGGATCAGGCGAAACTTGTGCGTGGCAGCGAGTTCAACCACCGAGGGGTTTGGCGGGTTACCCGTACCCCATACCACGTCGACCTTGCCGTCCTTCAGGGCCTGTACGGCCTGGGAAGGTCCGAGGGGTTCTTCTCGATAACCGCCGCTCTTGATCCCCACCGCACCGAGCACTTCGGCCACATAGGGCCAGCCGAGCGAACCGCGGCCGAAGCCCGAAATGCGCTTTCCAGCCAGGTCTTCGAGCTTCCGAACGGGCGAATTGGCCAGTACGATGATGTGGTGCGCACCGGCCGGCAGGGTATAAATACCGCGCAGTGTGTTCAGTTCATCCTTGTTGATGACGGAAGTGTCACCACCGCGGGCATCGTCGAAAATCAAGCCGGAGGCCCAGCCAAACTCCATCTTTTTTGCCGCGACCAGTTGTACGTTTTCGATGAAGCCGCTTGATGCCACCGGCGCGGCACGATAGCCGGGAATCTTGGCGATGGCGCGCGCCCAACCCACTGAAACGAAGTGGGCGAATTGCCCTACGGCGGCGCCACCGATCGAGAGTGATTTTTCCGTTGCCGGCTTAGCCGGGGGAGGGGGTGCCTGCTGCGCGCTTACCGCGGCAACCAGCATGACGCCTGATACCAGAACAATCGCCTTGCGCATGATGCTTTTCATTTCTGTTCCTCTATGTTTAATGTGATGGATTAAATACTCAGATCCGAAGCTTCCTACTGTGCCTTGACGCCGTACGCATTTGCTGCAAATTCCGCGGTGATGCGACCTGCCGCTATGTCATGCTGGACTTGCGGCTGCCCGCGCTTACCCGGGTCACCCAAGCCACCGCCGCCACCGGTCTCCACGCGCAGGCGGTCGCCGCGGTGCATGGTGAGCGCGGCCCCGTTCGGCGGCAATTGTGTCCGTTCGCCGTTGCGTATCAACGCAACGCTGCCGATGGTGCCGTCCTTTCCTTCGGCCAGCCCCCATGGCCGATGGATGGCGCGGTCAGATGAGTACACGACCTCGGCCTTGTCGCCGATGATTTCAAATTCGCGCACGCAGCCCAGGCCACCCTGGAATTCACCAGCTCCGCCGCTATCGGTGCGAAGGCTGTATTCGCGTACCCGCAGGAACGGGTTGTCGGACTCGGCCACCTCTACCGGCGTATTGGCCGAGTTGCTGAGCAGCTGGCTGATGGCATCTGCGCCATCGGCCCCTACCGTGCCACCGATACCGCCGCGCATCGGTTCCATATAGATGGCGTAACCCTTTTCGCCGAGGAAGCCGAAATTCACGCAGGTGGTTGTATCGAATCCGCAAGCCGCGGCCCGGCCCGGCACGGCTTTACCCAGAGCTTGCAAGACTGCGCCATACGCACGACCGGCGGAATTCATGCGCAGGCGAACCGGCGCGGGATAACGTGGATTGAGTAAGCAACCTAGCGGCGCATGCACATGCATGGGACGAAAACTGCCGTCGTTAGTGGCCATTTCGGGATGACCCAGCAGTGCGCGCACAGCGGTACCGGCGGCGGACAAGGTCGAGGCCAACGGTGAATTGACGAAGCCGCGCGCCTGCGTATCGGTGCCGGTGAAGTCGATGTCGATATCTTCGTCGCGCACGGTCACTGTGACGGCAATGCGCAACGGATCCGTGGTAAACCCATCGCCATCTAGAAAGTCCTCGCCGGTGTACACCCCGTTTGGCACCTGTCGGATGGCGTCGCGCATTTCGGCCTCACAACTGTCTTGTGCCATATGGATGCAAGCCATGATGGTGTCGATGCCGTATTTTTCGATCAGCTCCAGCACGCGTGTCTGACCACCTGCATTGGCGGCCATCTGGGCGTTAAGGTCAGCGAGCAGCACATCGGGCTGCCTGCTGTTGGCCAGCAAGAGGCGTCCGACCGCGGCGTCGAAATCGCGGGCACGATTGATCTTTAGTGGTGGAATACGCAGGCCTTCCTGGAACACATCGGTGGCTGTAGGATTCATCGAGCCGATGCCGCCGCTCACGTCGGTATGGTGGGCCAGGTTGCCGACAAAGCCGACCACTTCGCCCTTGTAGACGATCGGGGCAAAGACCTGTATATCGGGCAGGTGTTGCCCGCCGTAATAGGGATCATTCACCATCAGGATGTCCTCGGCGGTCAAGGTATGCGACGGATAATCCTTTAGACAGAAGGACAAGGAATAACTGAGCGAATGCAGATGCAGGGGAATTGCCTCAGACTGCGCCGCAAGATTGCCGTGGGCGTCGAGAATCGCAGTGGAAAAATCTAGGGTCTCGCGGATCATGGTCGAGCGCGCCGACCGTTGCAGGATTGCCGCCATTGCACGGGTCGCGGCAATCATGGCGCCGTTGATGATCTGAAACGAAACCGGATCGACGACCACCCGCTGGGCGGCTTGATCGATGATGACTTCATCGTGACGTTTATTCATGACCTTACTCTCCTCGCTCGATGATCAAGGTATCCTGAGCATCCACTCGTGCTGTCCATCCCGGCGGTATGAAGGTGGAGGCTGAGTCGTCTTCGATAAGCGCTGCACCCTTCACCTCGGCACCCTCCGCAAGCGAATCACGCCGTACGTAAACACAGGGTTGCGATTGAGCGTTCCAGCGGATCTCTCCGTGCTCGTCGCGGCGCTCTTTACCGCGCAACTTTCCGACTTTAGCAAAACTTCTCACTCCGGGCTGCGGTACTGTTAGCCGGGCACGATAGCTGATGGCGCGCACTGCTTGTCCCGGATACGAATGCCCCATGCGCAAATTGTGCAGCGCATGAAAATGCTGCGTAGCCTCGTCGAGCAGATTCGGGTGTGCATTGCCGTTTTCATCGAAGGGCGAAACCACTAGTGACAGCTCATAACCCTGCCCCACATAACGCATGTCGATGCTGTATTCGATCTGGGGAGTGCCAGGCGGCGCCATGGAAACAATATCGACTTTTGCGGCGGACCTCAGTTCAAGAAGAATCGAATGGATGGCCTCGAGATTGGACTCTTCCATGAGCAGCATGCGCGAGCGAACATAGTCGAGCCTGAAATCGGCCAGCAGCAATCCGATCGCTGAAGTGACGCCCGGACTGGGCGGTACGATCACCGACTTCGCACCGATTTCCTCGGCTAGTACCGTGGCGTGCAGCGGACCGGCGCCGCCGTACGCGGCAATGCTGAAATCCCGCGGGTCGTAGCCGCGTTCGATGGAAACCAGGCGCGTCGCCTGCAGCATGCTGGCAGTGGCGATACGGAACAGGCCTTCGGCCGCGGCGGGTACGTCGAAGCCGAGACGATCGGCGATGGGCTGCATGGCGCGATACGCAGCGTCGACGTCGAGCGGCATGGCGCCGCCGAGGAAGCGGTGCGGCCGGATTAGGCCCATGATCAGGCAGGCATCGGTGAGGGTAGCCGTCGTGCCTCCCCGCCCATAGCAAGCCGGCCCTGGCTGGGCGCCGGCGCTGCGTGGCCCGACCTGGATCACGCCCGCGCCGTTGAACCACGCAATACTGCCGCCGCCCGCGCCGATGGCGGTGATATCGAGCATCGGCGCTAGCACCGGCAGGCGATCGATCTGCTTGCCGGTGATGACCTGTGCCGCTGCATCCTTCACCAGACAAATGTCAGTGCTGGTGCCACCCATGTCCAGCGTGATGATGTTGCGAAAGCCCGAGGCCTCGGCAATACGGATCGAACCGGTCACGCCCGCCGCCGGGCCGGAAACGAGCATGCGCACGGCATGTTGCCGCGAGCGGTCAGCCGGTAGCATGCCGCCGTTCGACTGCATCAGGAAGAACCTGCCCTTGAAGCCACGCTCGGTCAGTTCGTTTTGCAGACCGCCCAGATACCGATCGATCACCGGCGCAAGATAGGCATTCATGACGGTGGTACTTGCGCGCTCGTACTCGCGGTATTCGGGCATGACCTCCGAAGACAGCGACACGTTCAGGTCCGGACGCAAGCGCAGCGCAATGTCGCGCACGCGCCGTTCGTGCACAGGGTTCTGGTAGGCGTGCAGCAGGCACACTGCCATGGCATCGGGTTCGAAGCGTGCGAACAGTTCGTCGAGGTCGCGCTCGAGCGCTACCTCGTCGAGAGCATCGACTACGTTGCCGCGGGCATCGAGACGCTCACGTGCCTCGACCACATTTTCGCGCGCCACCAGTGGCTTGGTGCGTGCGTAGGCCAGGTCATAGTTGCGACTTTTTTGCTCGCGCTGCAATTCGAGAATGTCGCCGAATCCCACAGTAGAAACCAGGGCGGTGCAGCCGCCGCGGCGCTCGATCAGGGCGTTGGTGGCAACGGTCGAACCGTGCACCAATACCTCGGCAAGTTCGATCGAGTACCGGCCGGTATTACCGCCAGGCTGGCCTGACATGGAGCGCGATAATGGGTCGAGCGCATCAACTACGCCGCGCTCCGGTTCCGAGGGTGTGGACGAGACCTTGAGGGTGTGTATGCCATCCGGGGTGATGGCAACCACATCGGTAAACGTGCCACCAATCTCGATTCCTACGCGCATGCAATTCTCCTAATCAGATATTCATGTTAGCGCTGTTACCAAATTGACAAATAGCTAAAAACCCTCAAAAAACCATCTTAAAACCCTTGGTTTCCCCTTGCAGCCCACACACTCATCACAGGCATGGCACAGGATCATTAAGTGGGAGCCGGGGTCATGTGAAACCATTCGCGTGATCGAGGTAGCGTGTAAATCGGGTGCACGCGCCAGCAATATGAGTGTTTAGAAAACCGACCGCTGCTTGCTCGTCGTTTGCCCGAATTGCCGTTAGTATGCGGACGTGGTCTTCGTAGGGCTCGATACCGCGCAGATCGTGAAATCCTTCAACTCTGCGTTTGAGGATTAGCCGATCAAAGATACCACCCAGCGACCGACGCAAATACTGGTTACCAGATAGAGCCGCCAGTGCAAGATGAAACTCACGATCAACCATCAGGCGTTCACGGCTGAGCTGTTCCATGCACAGCAGCTTGTACCGTGCATTAATCACCTCAAGTCCAGCAATAGACTCGGGGTCGATTTCGGCTTTGAAGAGAAGCTGCAAAGAGAATTTTTCTAGCGCTTCACGCGTCTGATAAAGCTCCCTGACTTCCTGCACATCAATCTCTGCGACACAGTAGCCACGATTGGCTATGCGAGTTACGTAACCTTCCTGGTATAGCCGCTCCAATGATTCGCGCACTGGTGTCCGGGAGACACCCAGGCTTTCAGCTAGTGCCTGGTGAATCAACTTGTGCCCCGGTCTCAGACGGTTGCCTAGGATCGAATCCTTGATGGCTTGATAGGTGCTTTGCACAAGTACATCAAGTACCTCGACGTCAGCCGATGTAGTGACTCTTTTTGGATTCAGCTTGGGCATCAGGACGTTTAAGAGGTACCTGTGGTGTTAATAGGGGGTCTGATCTATTGGATTTTTGCACCAGTTGCCTTCACCACCTCAGCCCAACGCGCAGAGTCTGCTTGAAGGAGTTTGCCCAGATCTTCGACGGTTCCACCGACCGGTTCCATTCCAGCTTTATCCAGAACCTCAGCGACGCTTGGGTCTTTCAGAATGCGGTTTGTCAACGCATTGAGTCTAGCGATCACAGGCGCGGGCGTGCCGGCAGGCGCGAACAAGCCGAACCAGACTTCCGATTTGAATCCCGGTAGTCCGGACTCTGCCACCGTCGGCAGGTTAAGGCCATTGACGCGCTCAGTGCTAGCGATAGCAATCATGCGCAATCGGCCGGTTTTATCCTGCGGCGCGAGCGTAGATGCCGGATTGAACAGTACTTGTATCTGCCCACCCAGAAGCGCTGCTAGCGCTTCGCTTCCTCCTTTGAAGGGGACGTGCTGGATATCGACTTTTGCCAAGGTCTTGAACAACTCCATGGCCATGTGATTGGTAGCGCCGTTACCTGACGATCCGTAGTTCAGCTTGCCAGGATTAGCACGTGCGTAGGCAATGAGTTCGGCCGTCGTGCGCACTGGCAGGGCCGGGTTGACAGCAAGCACGTTCGGTGTGCGGATTAATTGAGCAATGGGGGTGAGGTCTTTGATCGGATCGAACGGCATACTTCGGTACAGATGGGGGTTGATTGCCAGACTGCTCGTGCCTATCAATACCGTGTAGCCGTCCGGTGTCGCTTTGGCGACGATATCGCTGCCAATGTTGCTACCAGCCCCCGGCTTGTAGTCAATGACCATTGGCTGATCGGAAAACTCTTGGAATTTTTTCGATAGCGATTGAGACACGACGCTGGTCGAGCCACCTGGTGCATACGGATCAACCAAACGCACCGGTTTATTAGGAAAATTTTGTGCGTGGGTAATGGGGGCCAATGCAAGCATTACGCAGGCGCTAGCAGCGGCGATGAAGAATTTGGTTCTCATGTGTTTGTCTCCTAAAATAATTATGGGAATAAGTGTAGTTAAGTAAGGGTAGCCTAAGCTTTCACTATCTCTGGTAATTCATTGATAATCAACTGCGAGATCAACACCGTGGCGTCTGGCGTCTCTTCGAGGGCACAAAGCGAGGCGTAAGTGTGATTCTTAAACGCCCCGTCAAGGGCGGCCGTGCAATCATCGAATTTCGCGCGCAACTGCTGCGGGCTGAACCAGCGCTCCGGTTTTCCGGCCGCAAGCGGAATATGACGGGACAGCTGCCTTCCGGAATGCGTGAGCACTGTGATCTCAGTTGAAAATTCACTGTCATCTTTCCACCTTTCATCTATTTGCATCGAAATTTTTGGGATTAAAGCACGTACGCGAGGGTCCGCCACCTTTGCATGTGTGAAGGTTGAGAGATTGACCTCGCCGAAAACTAGCGCCGCAGCAACGCAGAAATGAAGGCTGAATTTACCTTCTAGGGGCGTCTTTGGCATGACATGAATCAGCGGTGAAAAAGCCATCTCGCAGACGCCAGCCTCTACTCTGGCGATCTCTTCGCCATTGATCTCCGCTTGAAGTGCAAGCGCCGCTTCTATTCCCGGATGCGTAGCCCCGCAGGAGGGGTATGGTTTAAGAGCCAAGCCGTGCTCGGTTTGAATTTCCAGTGATTCACCCAACGCTAGAAGCGGATCAGCGTCAAAACCAATACCTGCATTGAACACTGAAAAGTAGCCATACGGATGTTCGAGCACCACCTCCGATGCATCAAAACCTTCCCGCGCCAGCTGCGCAGCCAAAACGCCGTTGCGTGCGGCATAACCGGCATGCAGCGGCTTAACCATGCTGCCGAAGTTAGCCCTCAGTCCCGAAGCAGACGAAGCAGCGATGCCCAATGCCATTACTGTTTTCTGCCTGTCTAACCCCAAGATTCTCGCTACAGCCACGACGGCCGCGATGGTGCCAAAACTGGAGGTTGTGTGCCAGCCGCGTTTGTAATGCTGCGTGTTCATTGCACGCCCCAGCTTTCCAAAAACTTCGAAGCCGGCGATGTAACCATCAATCAGGTCGGGCCCGCTCGCGCCTGCGATTCGCGCAGCTGCCAAAAGTGCGGGAACCAGGACTGCGCTCGGATGGGCATACGCTGGATGATTTGTGTCGTCGTAGTCAAGCGCATGCGCAACCGCGCCATTGAAGAGCGCAGCGTCTGCGGGAGAGCCGAAGCAGCCGGTACCGATCAGCAGAGCAGTATGAAGCGCTGATCCGCCCCGCGTTGTGGGCAGCACTTTCAACAAGGGCACAGCCAGCGGCTCGCGACTTCCTGCAAACATACAGCCGATGCAATCAATCATGGCGTCCAATGCTCGCGATCTTGCCAGCGGCGGATACGTCTGTTTTCGGATGGCAAATTCGGCCATTGCAAGAGTCAGATCAGGCATTTTTTGGCTCATAGTTTGAATGTCCGTGTCAAAAGGTATTGAAACTGTTTCAGGAGACTTTTAAACATTCAAAACATGAACTCTCCGCCATTGACATGCATGATTTGACCCGTCATGAATCCACCAGCGTCAGAGCACAGGTAAGTGCATGCAGCGGCAATGTCGTCGACATGACCAAAGTGGCGTAACGGTATCGCGGACTTTCGAGCAGTGAAACTGTCCTGCAACGCGTCATTAGCAACGTCCGGGTAATGTGCTAAATCTCGGGTTGTATCAACAATTCCCGGTGCGACGGCATTGGCCGTGATGCCGAGCGGCCCGAACTCAGTGGCGATGGCTTTGGCAAGTGCGAACACGCCTGCCTTTGCGGTCACATTGTGGGCGCGGTTAGCCTTAGGTGAAAAACCATCACGACCAGAAATATGAATGATACGGCCCCAGCGTTGGGTGGACATGTGCGGAAGGCAAGCGCGCGCAAGGTAAAACGCCGAGCTTAAATTGGTGTTGATAATGCGCTGCCAATCCTCGATGCTGATATTTAGGAAGGGCTGATGAATACGCAAAGACACGTTCGACACTGCGATATCCACACTGCCAAATCGCTGCACCGTTTTGTCGACCATCGACGCGACAGCCAAATGATCGCCGACATCGGCCAGCGCCACCATCGCTTCAACTCCAAGGCTGCGGGCTTCTTGCGCAACGCTTTCCAATGCGTCAAGGTTGCGATGTCCGTTGATGACAACATTTGCCCCATCCCTTGCGAATCCAAGTGCGATGGCCCGGCCAATGTTTCCACCCGAGCCGGTGACTATCGCGGTTCGGCCGGTCATTGGCCTAAGTGTGCCGCTGGTGGCGGCAAGTGATGACGTCATTTTTATCAGGCCTTAGGCTGTTGTGGCTGTATCAATACCAGAGCGTCTAAAGCGATGACTCCGCGCCCTTGCGGTAATACGAGCAAGGGATTAATTTCGAACTCTAGCAACGCGGGCATGGTTGCAACGAACTGCTCCCCGAAGGCGATGATGGCCTTAACCAGCGCATTGATGTCTGCAGGCGGCTTGCCACGAAAGCCCTTGAGAACTGCGCCAAGCTTGAGGCTCGCAATCGCGTTTCGAATGCTGGCGTCGTCCGTTGGCAAGGCCAACCAGGCCACATCACGAAAGAGTTCTACCGAAATGCCTCCCAAACCAATTGCCAGTACAGGGCCGAAGTCAGGATTTTGCGTCGCAGACAGAAGGACTTCGACACCATCCATGACCATTTCTTGCACCAAGATACCGGCGCTGGGCTTGTTCAGCGCGCTTCGTATACGCGACGCTTCTTCTGTGATGGCGACGGCGCCCTGTACATTCAGGGCGAGCAGGCCCATTTCGGTTTTATGCGCTGCATCTTCCGGCAAAGCTTTCACCGCAACCGCCCCCATGCCGTCGCACAGTTGTTCAACGTTGTCACCAGCGGCAGCGACAAACCACCGCGGCACCGATATGCCGCAGCCGGCGAACCACAACATAGTTTCGGCCCAGTTTGACGGCGCTGTAACGGCTAGATCCAGTGTCGGTTTACGCACAATTTCAAGAACTCGATCAGCTGGGCTTGCAGCGCGTGCTTTGTACAGCCAGCCGAGGAAAAGTGCAGCCTCCGCTGGGTCGCGCGCGCACAAGACCTTGAGAGCCCTCAATTTCGCGCGGTCTGAGGCCGGCAAGCTGTCACCCAGAAAAGTGACGATGACTGGAACGCCGGTATCACTGGCGATCTTGCCCAGCAAGGCAGTGCGCTCCATCACGTCAGTCGGTCCTCGGTTGGCGACTTGGACGACCAGCGCTTCAGTGTGCGGGTCCCCGGCGATGATCGACAGTGTGCGGTCGAACAGCCCTTGATGCGAAAGTACCTGACCGGTCAAGTCGGTGGGGTTTTCGACACCTCCGAACTCGGGCAAGGCTTGCATTAGCTGCGTCACCGTACTGCGCGCGAATGTTGAAAGCGGTACGCCGTGAGCCTCACACTGGTCGGCCATAAGTGCCCGTGTGCCACCTGGAATGCTGAATACCGCTACGCCGTCTTGACCGTCGCGCCCGTCATTTAAGATCGATGCATGCGGGGCGGACGCAACGCTGAGGACTTCGCCCGCAGCGATCAATTCGGTCAAACTTTCCAGCAGGATCGCGCCAGCCCCAGCGAGTAGATCGCGGTAAATATTGAATTCGCAAGCGATCTTGCCCGTGTGCGATGCGGCTGCCTCCATACCGGCTTTTGAGTTGCCCGACTTGAGCACCCCGACACGAATGCCACGCGAAGTGGCTTGACGAATTACGCTCAACAAGCGTGCACCATCGCGCAGACCTTCAATAAACAACAGCACGACGCGGACATCGTCTTGGCGGATCATCCATTCCATGTAATCGGCGATGGTCAATACGGTTTCATTGCCAACCGATACGACGTAAGCGCACCCGACAGCATCATTCTGCAAATGTCTGGCTATGGCTCCTGCCATTGCGCCACTTTGCGAAAGTATCGCGACCGGTGCGTGGTACAAAACATCCCGCTTAGCAGCCGAACCAAACGTAAGCAATGTGCGTGCGGCCACCGACCAGACGCCTTCGCAATTAGGTCCGACCAAGGCAACTCCATTGTCCCTGGCAGCTGCCGCTAAGTCCGCTGCCTCTTGGTGTCCACTCTCTGTTTCCTCGAATCCAGAACTGAGTACCACGACTGCGCGTGTACCTTTAGCGGCGCAATCGCGCACGGCCTGCGCGCATTTTTGTGCGGGCAGCATGATCATTGCAACGTCTGGGGCTTCAGGGAGAGCTGCGATGCTGGGGTAAGCGCGCAAGCCTCCGAGCTCAGTCACCTTCGGGTTCACCGGGTATATCGTGCCCTTGAAGCCCGTTTGGCGAAGGATGCCGAGCGGCGCACCAGTCATCTTGCGCGGATCACTGGACAAGCCAACTAACGCGACCGAACGTGCATGAAAAATACGATCAAGCTGCTGATCCATCAGATCACCTTGTTGGCATGCAACTTCGCGATGGTCTCTTCGCTGCGGCTCAGCAATTGGCTGAGCACTTCGTGGGTGTGCTCTCCAAGCATCGGTGGTGGACGCCGAATATCTCCGAGGCAGGCCGAAAATTTGAAAGGTACACCGAGTTGCGCAACAGAACCCAGTACCGGATGCGCAATCCGCTGCACCATGTCAGGTGCAGTTGTCTTGAGCTCTTCAAAGGCTTCGGAGAGTTCATTGACCGGAGCGCAAGGCACGTCGGCCTCTTCCAGCACGTTGATCCAATAGGCTGTGGTTTGCTGGCTAAAAACAGCCGACAGTTCAATGACTATGGCGGCGCGGTTGGCCACGCGGCTTTGGTTGGACGCAAAGCGCGTATCGGTGGTGAGTTCGGGTCGGCCCAAGGCGTCGCACAGGGTGCGGTAGGTTTTGTTGGTGCCGGTGGCGACCACAATAAAGCCGTCTTGCGTGGGGAAAGCCTGGTAAGGGACCAACTGTGGATGACCGGAACCTAACGGTGTGACCTTAGCGCCCCCGTCGATCACGGCGACTGAGTAATTGATGAGCATGCTCATGGTCGCGTCGAGCAAAGACACACTAACTTCCTGACCTTCGCCCGTGCGCTCACGGTCAAATAATGCAGCCAGCAAACCCGCCACCAGATAAATACCGCCGCCAAAGTCGGCAATAGAGGCCCCTGGACGCAAGGGTTCATGGCTGTCGTTGGCCCCGGTGATGCGCATCACGCCCGAGCGCGCCTGCACAGCAATGTCCATACCAGCTTTGTCGGCCAAGACACCTTCCATGCCGTAAGCCGAAATGTTGGCGTACACAAGTTTAGGATTGATTTTCTTCAGACTCTCATAATCCAACCCCAGTCGCTGGGTCACGCCGGGTCTGAAGTTTTGCACCACAACATCGGCCCAGGCCGCCAGTTCTTCGCACAAGGCTCGACCCTCTGGTGTTTTCATTTCAATCGCAACGCTGCGCTTATTCCGGTTTACAGCTAGAAAATAGTCACCCCCAACGCGCGGAATATCGGCGTGAAATTTCTCGCTCACGTTCATGTAACGCGTGGCGTCACCACGCTCGGGTTTTTCAATCTTGACGATTTCAGCGCCCAAATCACCCAGCACCATCGTGCAATAGGGTCCGGCAACTCCGTGGGTCAGGTCCAATACTTTGATACCGTCAAGAGGTCTGCGAGTAGGGCTCATAGTGTGTCGGGCTTAGCAGCGCTGGTTGATGTCGCGGGAAGGTAGTCGCACGGTGGCTTCGCCGTTACAGTTGCGCTCGCCACGTTGGTTTTCACCCCACCAGCGAATGTCTATGAGCGACTCTGTCGGCATTCCGTTGAAGGCCTCTGTCTTGCGCTTCGCAACGACTTCGCCAGTTAACTTGGTCAGGTCGCCGATCAGATTCGGCTTGGTTACTCGGCCATCTAGGCGCCGCACAAAGCCACTGTCGCCGCACCAGTTGGTCAGCATGTGCCCGGCCCAGCCGATGCGTTGCCAGCCTTGGTCATAAGCTGCTGGCATACCTATTTCATGCGCGATCTCAACGTCAAAGTGGCCCGCGGCCGGGTGCATAGGAATATTGCGTGTTGGTGAGTAATAGACGTTGCTGGGGTGCTTGTCACGATCGGCAAAAGCCAATTTCATGACGTTATAGACTGTGCGCCGACCAGAGTAAAAACCAACGATGTCGACCAAGGTGAGCGGCCCTTTTTGTACAACGGGCAGGGTGTCGCCTAAGCCGACGTCTTCCCAATACAAGCTGTCATTACCCCGTCTAAATTCGTTTCGGTAGCCGTCGGCAATAGCGTCAATTTCAGCATCGGTGTACCGGTAAGGTTGCGGTGGAGTTTCTTTTTCCTTCAGCGCAAATTTGAAGCCACCGCCACTTCGCTTGCGCGGCACCCGGTAAATATCCCCTTCGTAGCGAGTTACCAATTGGCCGTATTGATTGGTGTAAAGCACTTCGCCAACTTGGTTGACGTAGCGCGAAATGTTGCGCCCCTGTTTGACCTGAACATCGATCAATCGAGCTCGGGCGGTGATGGTGTCGCCGGCCTTGACTGGCATAAAGTGCTCAAAGCGCGAACCTG
>CAMBJI010000006.1 GCA_945867725.1 Bordetella parapertussis | reverse complement strand
GCTGCTGTACGCTCTGCAAATCACCCTGCGATGATTTACAAAAAACGTCAGCAACGCCATACCAAGGAGCGCTCTGCATGAATCTGAAAATCAGTGGGCATCATCTGGAAGTCACCCCCGCCTTGCGGGCTTATGTTGAAAGCAAGCTCGAACGCATCAAGCGACATTTTGATAACGTCATCGATGTTACCGTCACACTCTCCGTCGACTCCCTGACCGAAAAAGAAAAACGCCAGCGCGCAGAAATCAATTTACATGTGCGCAGCAAGGATTTTCACGTCGAGAGCGAAGCACAGGACATGTATGCAGCCATCGATCTGCTGATGGATAAGCTGGATCGACAGGTATTGAAACATAAAGACAAGATTCAGGACCATCAGCACGATGGCATCAAACGCCACACGGATCCTGACGCAGAAGCGGCCTGACTCTCACCAAAATCCTGCAACGGGGCGCAATCGCGCCCCTTTTTTTCGCCTCTGTTTCGACTCGTCGCAATCGCCACACCGCAGCGGACTATGCCTACGCAAAAGACCGGCTTTCCCGCTTCAAAAGCGCGGAGTGACTCATTCCCGATAAACTCATGTCTTTCGACTTACCGCCTGCCTGAGTACATCTTATGAGCGACCTCGTATTGACCGAAGTTAACGGTCACACCGGCATCATCACGCTGAACCGTCCCAGCGCCCTGAATTCACTCACACTCGATATGGTCCGCACCATGAGCAGCGCGCTGCTGGACTGGCGAGATCAGGCAGACATTCATTGCGTGATGGTTCGCAGCAGCAGCGAAAAAGCTTACTGTGCGGGCGGCGATATCCGTTTTTTTTATCAGAAGGGTAAAGCGACAGCGATTGAGGGTGCGGCGCTGATTGAAGATTTTTTTACCGAAGAATATGCGCTCAACCATCTAATCCACCATTACCCAAAACCCTATATCGCATTGATGGATGGTGTCGTGATGGGTGGGGGCATGGGTATTGCCCAAGCAGGGCCGGCGGCTCGAATCCGCATCGTGACAGAGCGCACAAAAATGGCCATGCCCGAAGTCGGTATCGGACTCTTCCCTGATGTGGGCGGTGGGCATTTTTTGTCGCGCGCTAACGGACAGCTCGGGACGTATCTCGGGGTGACGGGTGAGATGATCGGCGCCAGCGACGCGCTGTATGCTGGGCTGGCGGATGTCTTTGTGCCCGCTACTGAATTGCCTGCCTTGCAGGCGCTTGTGGTCGCCTCATCAGCAGACAGTCTGCGCGAAGACATCACGCGTTTCGCTGCACCTTTCGCTTCGCAAGCAGATCCGGCGAACAGCCGTCTTGCAGGCATGCGGGAATCGATTGAACAACATTTTTCCAGAAATTCCATCACGGAGCTCATAGCATCACTCTCAGCAGACACCAGCGAATTTGCGGGGAAAACTCTGGAGATCATGCGCAAGCGCTCGCCGCTGATGATGTGTGTGACCCTGTCGCAGCTACGCCGTGCAGCCACGATGACGATTGGTGACTGTTTGCGCATGGAGCGAACCATGGTCAGGCGCTGTTTCGAGCATGGTGAAGTCATCGAAGGTGTCCGCGCGCTGGCGATAGACAAAGATCACACGCCGAAATGGAATCCAGCGACACTGGCTGAGGTCACGCCGATGATGGTGGAGCGCTTCTTCGAAAGTGCGTGGCCGGCGTATGCGCATCCACTGCGTTCGCTAGATTAGAGAACCGCTGATTCAATGTTAAAACCAGCGTTTCTGGCGATAGACTGATCAGATTTCGTCGACTGCAAACAAGCGTCGATACTCGCGCATGGCATAGCGATCTGTCATGCCTGCGATGTAATCAGCCACCTTGCGTGCCTGCTCATTTATATTCCCGCCGTTCGTCTGATAATCAGGCGGCATCAGCTGTGGCCCTTCGAGAAAAATATTGAATAAGTCAGTGACAATACGTCGCGCCTTGCTGGTCATGCGATTGACCACATAGTGCTGATAGAGATTCGCTCTCAGGAAACGCTTGAGTTCTTGCGCTTCCTGTTTCATGGCATCAGAAAACGAAATCAAGGGTGACGAGTTACGTACATCGTCAATCGACTTCACGCCCGCGTCCCGTATCTGGGCGCGCGAAGTGTCGATCAGATCAACGACCAACGCATTGATCATGCGACGGACTGTTTCGTTAATCGCGCGTCGCCCCTGAATGCCCGGAAACTCTTTTTGCACCAGCGACCAGTAGCGTGCATAGAGAGCCACTTCATCCAGCTGCGCCGTGGTCAACAAGCCCGAACGAAGACCGTCATCAATATCATGGTTGTTGTACGCAATCTCGTCGGCCAAATTGGCCAGCTGCGCTTCGAGGCTGGGCTGCTTGCGCTCGATGAAGCGGCGGCCGATCTCACCTAATTGTTCCGCATTGGGCAGTGAGCAGTGCTTGAGTACACCTTCACGAGTCTCAAACATCAGATTAAGGCCGTCAAACGCGCCATAACGTTGCTCTAGCTTGTCGATTACTCGCAGGCTCTGGAGATTGTGCTCGAAGCCGCCATAGGCTTTCATGCAAGCGTTCAGTGCATCCTGTCCAGCGTGACCAAAGGGTGTGTGCCCCAAATCGTGCGCCAGCGAGATCGCTTCGACCAGATCTTCGTTGAGTTGTAGATTGCGTGCAAGCGAGCGAGCAATCTGAGCCACTTCGATGCTGTGCGTGAGCCTTGTGCGAAACAAATCACCCTCGTGATTGACGAAGACCTGCGTCTTGTACTCAAGGCGCCGAAAAGCCGTGCAATGAATGATGCGGTCGCGGTCACGCTGAAATTCACTGCGCGTATCGGAGGCGCCCTCGGTAAAATTACGTCCGCGAGAGGCAGTTGAACGGGCCGCGTACGGGGCAAGATAAGCTTCGAGATCAGCCATCATGATCCCTGCCCGACGCACGCAGCAAGAGTCGCCTTCAGTAACTCGCTGGGTACGCCAGTGATAATGGCCTGACCGAGTGGTTTGAGTAGAATGAATTTAATCTCGCCACCCTCATTTTTCTTGTCGACTTCCATCAACTCCAGCCACCGGTCAGCACCCAGATCAGGCGCCACCACAGGCAGACCGGCCGCTTTCACGAGTGCGGTAATGCGCGACTTGTCTTGCGCTGACAAATAACCAAGTCGGTGCGATAAAACTGCAGCCATCACCATGCCGCAACCCACTGCCTCACCATGCAGCCACGCACCGTATCCCATTCCCGCTTCAATCGCGTGACCAAACGTGTGCCCAAAATTCAGAATGGCACGCAGTCCTGATTCACGTTCATCCTGTCGGACGACATCCGCTTTGATTTCACAGGAACGCTGAATCACATGCGCCAGCGCCGCATCATCGCGCGCCATCAGCTGATCCATGTGGGCTTCCAACCAGCTGAAAAATTCAGCGTCGATAATGGCGCCGTGCTTGATAACTTCAGCGAGCCCGGCGGAGAGCTCCCTTTGCGGCAGAGTGGACAAGGTGGCGGTATCCGCCAGCACCGATTGCGGCTGGTAAAACGCACCCATCATATTTTTACCCAGCGGATGATTGATCGCTGTCTTGCCACCGACCGAAGAATCCACTTGCGCCAGCAGGGTCGTGGGAATTTGTACAAATGGCACACCCCGCATGTAGGTAGCAGCGGCAAAACCGGTCATATCACCAATCACTCCACCACCCAACGCCACCAGTGTGGTCTTGCGATCACATTTATTCTCAAGCAGCGCGTCAAAAATGCGCATCAGATTATCGACATTTTTTTCTTCTTCTCCGTCAGCCAGGATGATCGCCAGACAATGTTTGCCGGCAGCCTCCAGCATGTCGGTCAATCGCTGAAGATACAAAGGCGCAACGATGGTATTGGTGACGATAGCGACTCGCTTGCCGAGAATGTGATGTGCGAAATCTGCTTGATCCAGCAAATGACGGCCGATGATGATCGGATAGCTGCGCTCCCCCAGTGATACGGTGAGCTCTGCAAACACAGAATGGGTTGATGTCATGGCAGGGAATCGGATTCGGCTTCGCGGTGGTCGGCGTTGGTTGATAACCCACCTTCAAGCTGCGGGCTATGGGCGTTACTCTCTAATTGCGAAAGAATCGTGTGAACAACAGAATGGACGTTCGGTCTTCCGGTCTCAATCGTGATATGCGCAACTTCTTGATAAAGCGGCGCGCGCTCACGCGACAGTGCTTCTATCTTTGCTCTCGGGTCGGCAGTTTGTAGCAGTGGGCGATTTTTGTCATGGCTGGTGCGCTGAAGAATGCTGGCTACTGATGCGCGCAGATAAATTACTGTACCGCGCTCACGCAGAAGCTGCCGGCTGGTTTCATTCAGTACGGCGCCACCACCCGTGGCAAGCACGATCCCCTGCTGCGCGGTCAGATCGCGTATCACATCCGCCTCGCGCTGACGAAAACTAGCTTCGCCTTCGATTTCGAAAATGAGTGGAATTGAGGCGCCGGTTCGTGTTTCGATTTCCTGATCGGCGTCGATAAAGCGCAAATTGAGTTTCTTTGCCAGCGAGCGGCCTATCGTAGTCTTGCCCGAGCCCATCAGGCCAACCAGAAAGATATTGTTTGTCGAATTCTGCATCATTGCCGCCAGTCGGGCTTATTTCCCCGGAAAGACGACAGTTTATCGCATCCGCCGACAGGATACGGGCGTCAACCCGGCCCCGTTCGGTTCAGCGCACGACAGGGGAATCCGTAACGATACGGGGTGTGATAAAGATCAGCAGCTCAGTCTGATCCCGAGTACGGCGCGTGCTGCGGAACAGACGACCCAGCACCGGAATATCTCCCAACAGCGGCACCTTGAGCTCACTGTCAATTTCGGTCTGAGTGAAAATGCCGCCCAGAACCACCGTACCGCCGTTCTCGACCTGCACATTGGTTTTGACGTGCTTGGTATTGATAGCGAAGCTGGAACCTACGGCAACACCGCGGGAGTCTTTTGCGACATCCACCATCAAAATCACATTGCCGTCTGGCGTAATCTGGGGCGTCACCTCCAGTTTGAGGTTCGCTTTCTTGAACTGAACCGAGGTCGCACCGCTGCTAGTGGCCTGTTGAAAAGGAATTTCCTCACCCTGCTCAATCAGCGCCGGCTGCTGATCGGCGGTGACCACGCGTGGACTGGAAATGATTTTTCCTTTGCCGTCAGCTTCCAGCGCGGATAGCTCAAGATTCAGAAAGCGATTGGCATTGGCCGAGAAAAGACTGATACCCATACTTACCGGTGAAGCGCCATTGATTGATGCGGCAGGCAAGTTAACAAATTGTGTGTTGGGTATGAAGGACTGCCCCGCACTCGCCACCTGCCCGGTCTGCTCTCCGACGCCGAGGTAATTTCCAGTGACTGCCAGCCGACTGGTGCCGGGCAAGTTGATGCCCGGTGCCACACCGTTGGCATTGCGAAGATCAGCAAAGCCGAGCCTTACGCCCAGACTTCTGCTGAACGTATCGTCTGCCTCAACGATACGAGCCTCGATCATGACCTGACGCGTGGGTATGTCGGTAAGCAGTATCAGCTTGCGCACTTCCTCCAGACGGGTGGGTGTATCGGTGACAAATAATTTGTTGGTACGCGGCTCGGCCGATGCACTACCACGACGCGACAAAATGCTACCGCGCCCGACCTGACCATCGAGCCCGAAGACCTGACGAAAAGCATCGGCCTTTTGATAGTTCAGCTGGAAGGTCTCCGTAATCAACGGCTCGAGCTCGGAAATTTGCGCGCGCTGCTCCAGCTCCAGCCTTTCCTTGGTCAGTAACTCGTCCTTGGGCGCAATCCAAAGCACATTGCCGTTACGACGCATATCCAGACCCCGCGCCTGCATCACAATGTCGAGCGCCTGATCCCAAGGCACATCCTTCAAACGGAGTGTGAGATTGCCGCTCACGCTGTCGCTGGCTACGACATTGAGCCCGGTGAAGTCTGCGGCGGCACAGGTTCCTGCGCGTAATGTGCGACTCGGAAATGTTTGCCCTCACGAACGAGCTCCATGATGCGTATGCCAGCCGGACTGACATCGACGCCCAGTACAGGTACTTGATGGCGACGAAACCATGAACCCACAGAAAACATTCGAAACGCTCCGCGCAATAAGTGTTGCCATTTTTTAAATTTGACGCGGATGCTAACAAGTGCCTTTTCAGAATGCAAAGCCGCTGGGGCTTGACGTTGCCAAATGCCGACGTAAATCAGCGCATCAGAGGCAATGAACACAGCAAGCTTGCTATGAGCAAGCTCAACACTGCGGGGCAACCGTTATAATCTGAGGTTCCAAGGCTTTCATGCCTCTCTCATTTCTTCCCGAATGAACTCATCGACTCCGAACGGGGATGCACCCAAGGGCGAGCGCCCCTTCATCCTGCCGGCACCTATCAAGATGGCGCTGAGCCTATTGACCACAGTGGGAGGCCTTGGACTGATCGTCGCGCTGCTGGCGGGCTTCATCCTGATGATGGCTTATCCCAGCCTGCCGGACATTGATGCGCTGGCGACCTATCAGCCCAAAATGCCACTGCGTGTTTTTTCTGCAGATAACGTGCTGATCGGAGAGTTCGGTGAGGAGAGACGTAGCCTGGTACGTTATAAAGATATTCCCGCAGTGATGAAGCAAGCTGTGCTGGCGATCGAGGATGATCGTTTTTATGAGCACGGTGGTGTCGACTACTGGGGAATTTTGCGCGCGATGGTTAACAACACCTTCAGTGGTAGCCGTCAGGGTGCCTCGACCATCACGCAGCAAGTGGCGCGTAATTTCTTTTTATCCAGCGAACAGACGATCAAGCGCAAGCTCTATGAAGTGCTGCTTGCATGGAAAATAGAAAAGACACTCACAAAAGACCAGATTCTCGAGCTCTACATGAACCAGATTTATCTGGGGCAGCGCGCCTATGGCTTTGCTTCCGCAGCTCAGATTTATTTTGGTAAAAAGCTCAATGAAGTGACTGTTGCAGAAGCCGCAATGCTCGCCGGCCTTCCCAAAGCGCCTTCCGCCAACAATCCTGTCGTCAACCCCAAACGCGCAAAGGCGCGGCAGCAATACATACTGCAACGCATGCACGATCTGGGCTATATCACCACCGCCCAATATGAACAAGCGCGTGATGAAGAACTCCGGATCAAGATGGACAGTACGGACTTCGGTATTCATGCCGAATACGTTTCGGAAATGGCGCGCCAGATGGTCTATGACCAATTCAGGGAAGATGCTTATACGCGCGGGTTCAATGTATTCACCACTATCACCAAGGCCGATCAGGATGCCGCCTATCTGGCGCTGCGTCGTGGTGTGCTTGAATATGAAAAACGTCAGCCCTATCGCGGACCGGAAGGCTATATGGATATTCCGGCCAGCAAATCCGACGCAGAAGCCGCGATAGAGTCTGAACTCGCCGAGCACCCCGATAGCGATGGCATTATTGCTGCAGTCGTATTGTCGGCCAGCCCCAAGAACGTACGGGCATTGCTGGCGTCCGGCGAAGAAATCACGATTGCCAATACCGAACTCGGTGCTGCTGCTGCAGCCCTCACCGATAAAATGCCGGCCAACAAGCGCATACGACGTGGTGCAATCATACGTGTGATGAAGGAGAGCACGGGCTGGTCCATCATTCAGCTGCCTGAGGTGGAATCAGGTTTTGTATCCATCAATTCCGAAGATGGTCGTATCAAATCACTCGTAGGTGGTTTTGATTTCAGCCGTACGAAATTCAATCATGTAACGCAAGCTTGGCGCCAGCCTGGCTCGACCTTCAAACCATTTATTTATTCGGCTTCAATTGAAAAAGGCCTATCGCCTGCCACCATGATCAATGACGCGCCCATCGTTTTCGATACCGGAAAAACGGGTTCCCAAGCATGGGAACCCAAAAATTATGACGGTAAATATGATGGTCCATTGTCCATGCGCAAAGGTTTGACGCGATCCAAGAATATGATCTCGATCCGCATCCTGGATCGCATCGGCGTCAATTACGCACAGGAATACGTGGCGCGCTTCGGGTTTGATCTCGAAAAAAATCCTCCCTATCTCACAATGGCGCTCGGCGCCGGCGCCGTGACGCCACTGCAGATGGCTGGCGCTTATGCGGTATTTGCCAATGGCGGATACAAAATCAATCCTTATCTGATTTCAAAAATTACGGACAACAGTGGACGTACGCTGTTTCAAGTCACGCCTGAGCGCGCTGGCGATGAAAATCTGCGCGTCATCGATGCACGTAACGCGTACCTTATCGACAGCATGCTCAAGGATGTGGTTAAACACGGTACAGCCATGCGCGCATTGGTACTGAAGCGTCCCGACATCGCCGGCAAGACAGGTACCACCAATGATTCTATCGACGCCTGGTTTGCAGGCTATCACCCCAAACTAGTCGGTGTGGCGTGGATCGGTTTTGACAAACCCAGAAATCTCGGCAGTCGTGAAACAGGTGGTGGTCTCGCTCTGCCCATCTGGATCAGCTATATGCAAAAGGCGCTGCAAGGATTGTCCGTACAGGAGCGCGCGATGCCAGCCGGCGTGACCACCTATGCGGGCGATTATGTGTATACCGAATACGCTGATGGTAGCGGGGTAAGCTCGGTCGGACTGACACCGTCGGATGCCGATGGGCCAGGCAATAAAAAAGAAGATGAGCCCCAGAGCGAAATTTTCTAGGTGGGCTGAACAAGTTAAAGTTTTATCACCAGCCAGCCCAAACAAGAAATGGACTGATCAAGGGTTTCACTGGTCCTGCTTCAGATGGAGTATCGCACCGGCCTGCGCACTGGCTAACCGGGACAGTGCCGCAAAGAGTTCTGATCCATCCCGGGTATCTTTCCATTGCTGGTCATCTGCCATGCGGTAATGGAATCCACCCGCTCGAGCGGCGACCCAGATTTCGTGCATGGCCGCTTGCGTGTTAACGATGATTTTCGAGCCCTGATCAATAAATTCGATTTCCAGCACATTGCCGCTGCGGCTGCATTCCAGATCGACATCCGCAGCATCACCGGCTCGCTCCATACCCATTTCGATTGCATCCAGCGCGGCCTCTGCAGCTGCCAGGAACTCGGATTCGCTCATGCTAAACTCCAATAGATTTTTTAACAGGCCGCAGTCTTGAATAAAGGCTGCCTTCAAGTTAGTTTTGAACATCATGCTCAGATTCGGCATCATTTTAGCGGCGATCGCATTATCCGGCTTGAGCGCTTGCGGACAGACCGGCCCGCTCTACCTGCCCGATCGTCCCGCGCCTACCACCAAAACCGACGCCGAGTTCGATGCTCAACCTGCCAAACCCGACCCTATTCCTAAGCCCTGAACACCGTGAATACGCCGCATTTCCATTACCGTGATGGTGAACTTTTTGCTGAAGGTGTTGCGCTAAGCGCCATAGCGAAAGCCTTTGGCACACCGAGCTATGTGTATTCACGCGCCAGCCTGACTGAAAATTTCCTCGCTTATGACCGAGCGTGCCGTGCGCATGGCCGTGGCGAAGGATCAGCACTCATCTGCTATTCCGTCAAATCCAAGGCCAATATCGCGGTGCTTAATCTACTCTCAAAACTAGGCTCGGGTTTTGACATCGTCTCAGGCGGCGAATTGCAACGCGTCATCGCGGCTGGCGGCAATCCGCACAAAGTCATTTTTTCCGGCGTAGGTAAGACACGCGATGAAATGCAACTGGCGCTCTCGCATGACATCTTGTGCTTTAACGTTGAATCAATTCCGGAACTGCATAGACTCAATGAAGTTGCCTCCAGCATGGGGAAACGCGCCCGCGTATCGCTACGCGTGAACCCGGATGTCGATGCGAAGACCCATCCGTATATCTCCACCGGCCTTAAAGACAACAAGTTCGGTATTGCTTTTGAAGATGCGCTGCCCACCTACCGCGTTGCGGCCAGCCTGCCCAATCTTGAAGTTACGGGCATTGACTGCCATATCGGTTCGCAGCTGCTTGATGACGCACCGCTGCTGGAAGCGCTGGACAAGATCATTGAGCTCGTCGATCAGCTTGCCTCAGGAGGTATCGCGCTGCATCATCTGGATATCGGTGGTGGTATCGGTATCTGCTACGACCAGGAAAAACCGGTGGCTGTTGGCGATTATCTGGCGCGGCTGTTTGTACGCATTGATCGCTGGCGCGCCGAAAAATACGATAACAAGCCGTTGACCATCATGTTTGAACCGGGTCGATCTATCGTCGGTAACGCGGGCGTACTTCTCACCGAAGTGCACTACCTGAAGCATGGCAGCTCCAAGAATTTCGCTGTCGTCGATGCTGCAATGAATGACCTAATGCGTCCAGCCATGTACGAAGCCTGGCATGGCGTTCAGGTAGTCAAACCGCAGTCCCATGAATCGCACATTTACGATGTGGTCGGACCCGTATGTGAATCCGGTGACTGGCTCGCTCGCGAGCGAGCGCTGGCGATCGCACCCGGTGATTTGCTGGCCATCATGTCAGCTGGCGCCTATGGCATGACGATGGCTTCCAACTACAACACGCGCGGTCGCGCTGCTGAAATCTTGGTGGATGGCGATCAGTTCAGTCTGATCCGTCGGCGGGAAACAGCGGCTGAGCTATTCGCACTCGAATCCATTCCAACGTAATCCGATTCAGCGTCGCCGCAGAAAATCCCAGCGTAACCAGATCAATCGCAGTCCCAGCAACACAGCAACCACCGCGCCCATCACCAGAGGTTCGGCAAAATTATGTTTGCCTGCCCGCATCCACCAGAAATGTAGTACCGCCAATATCGCAACCAGATAAATCAGGCGATGTAGCAGGGACCAACGCCTGCCCAATTTCCTGAGCATGAAGTCATTACTGGTCAGTGCCAGTGGCACCAGTAACATAAAGGCTGAGAAACCCATTGCAATGAAGGGCCGCTTCAAAACATCGCGCGTCATCTCAGCAAGATCAAAAAAATGATCAAACCAGATGAAGGTCAGAAAATGCAGGCTGGCATAAAAGAAGGTGAACAGGCCCAGCATGCGACGAAAGCGAATGAGCGCGTTCAGACCTGTGAGACGACGCAGCGGTGTTACGGCGAGTGTCAGACAAAGAAAATACAGCGTCCAGTCGCCGGTGGCGCGAGTAATAAATTCAATCGGGTTGGCGGAGAGCCTGTCCTGGAATCCCAAGGCAATCAGGCGTAGCAGAGGCAGCAGCGAGAGCCCAAACAACATCCACTTTGCCCAGAGCAGCTGCCGGGGACCAAAGCGCATGGTGGTGGTCAGTAGAATTTTTTGAGGTCCATACCTGAGTACAGCGATGCCACTTCCGGGTAGCCATTGAACATCAGGGTCTTGCGCTTGCGCGTGAGGAAGCCATCTTCACCAATACGACGCTCCGTGGCCTGCGACCATCGAGGATGACTGACTTCCGGATTCACGTTGGAATAAAAACCGTACTCGTCAGGTGCGACGCTGTTCCATGCCGTTTTGGGCTGGGTTTCAGTGAAGCGAATGCGCACAATCGATTTCGCCGACTTGAATCCGTATTTCCAAGGCACGATGATGCGAACCGGTGCCCCGTTCTGATTCGGCAGCACTTGCCCATACATACCCAGACTGAGCAGCGTGAGTGGATGCATGGCCTCATCCAGACGAAGACCCTCGACATAAGGCCAGGACAAGACGCGACTGCCCAAGCCCGGCATTTGCGCCGGATCGGCGAGCGTGATGAATTCGACGAATTTCGCATTCCCCGTCGGTTCGACTTTGCGTATCAACTCGGCCAGCGAATAGCCCGACCAAGGGATTACCATCGACCAGCCCTCGACACAACGCAGACGGTACAGGCGTTCCTCAATGGGCGCGAGTTTAAGCAGACTGTCGATATCAAGCGTTAGAGGCTTTTTGACTTCACCATCGATGCGCACGGTCCAGGGTTTTGTTTTCAGCGTTCCGGCGCGCACCATGGGATCGCCCTTGTCTAGCCCGAATTCATAGAAGTTGTTGTAGCTGGTTGCATCTGCAATGGCAGTTGCCTTGTCCGCCGCGGTATAGACTGGGTTGATGCGAGCGGGAAGACGTGCGCGCGACGCGGCCTCATTGGCCATCGCGGCGTCGACCAACGCGCCTGCTGACAAGCCACCTGCAGCAAGTTGCGTCAAAAAATGGCGACGTGATTGGAATTGCTCTCGTGTCGTGATCTCGGAGGGCAGCGGGTCGGTAGAGCGAGGAAGTTTGATCAGCATGCTGGCTCCGTGATGCTGTGCGGGTGAGAC
Organism: Bordetella parapertussis; assembly: GCA_945867725.1. Lineage (GTDB taxonomy): Bacteria > Pseudomonadota > Gammaproteobacteria > Burkholderiales > Burkholderiaceae_D > Pernthalerella. The sequence continues at coordinate 7,093 of CAMBJI010000006.1, read as the reverse complement.
TTGAACGAGCATAAGCAGTATGAAGACCGCCTATGCTCGGGCCGTTTATAACTCGCCGTAAGAATGCAAGCCGGACAGGAACATATTCACGCCAAGAAAAGCAAAGCTGGTGACAAGTAGTCCACCGATGGCCCACCATGCAGCCACTTGCCCACGCAGGCCCTTCATCAAGCGCATATGCAGCCATGCGGCGTAATTGAGCCAGACGATCAGTGCCCAAGTTTCCGTGGGATCCCATGACCAGTAACCACCCCAGGCATCGGCGGCCCAGAGCGCACCGAGAATCGTGGCAATCGTGAAGAAAGCAAAACCAACCGCAATTGCCTTGTACATGATGTCATCGAGTACCTCAAGCGAGGGCAAACGATCCGCCAGTATGGATTTGGATTTCAGCAGATAGGCGACACCCACCATGGCGGCCAGCGCAAACGTGCCATAGCCGATAAAGTTAGCGGGGACGTGGATCTTCATCCACCAGCTTTGCAGCGCGGGTACCAAGGGCTGGATTTCATGTGCATCTCGGCTGGTCATGTACCAGAGCAGAAATCCAACAGCCGCCGAGATCACCAGCAGGATGAATCCACTTACCTGACGAGTCTCGTATTTTTCTTCGTAGAAGACGGTAAACAATGCGGTGATCAGGCAAAACAATACAAATACTTCGTAGAGGTTCGATACTGGAATATGACCAATATCCGCACCCAGCAGATACGACTCATACCAGCGCACCATCAGGCCGATGAAACCCATCAATATCGCTGCCCAGCACAAGCGACTTCCGACGGCACCACCAAAATCTGAACGCGAGAGCAAACCACCCCAGTAGAACACGGTAGACAAGCCAAACAGAAAGCTCATCCACAAAATGGCAGACTGGCTCGAAAAGAGGTATTTGAGGAAAAACCGAGACTGCGCCATTTCCAGATTGCCGGCATACATGGAAATGGCCCACAGGGACAATCCAAAAATCAGCAACATCAGCACACGCGAAGATTTCCAATACCAGCCCAATCCGACGAATACGGGGGCTGCCGCTAAGAGGATGACTTTTTCATAGATATCCATGAAATCGCCGTAGCGGTTGAACGCAAACAACGCACCGGAAGCAAGTATCAGCGCAAAAATCCAGTCGAACACACTGGCACTCTTAAGGATGCCGGGATTTTCGGTGTAGGTTGGGTTTTCAGTGAGTTCCATCATTTTTCTCCGTGTACTGCAGCGAATGAGGCAAGTATAGTGCAGCCCTGATGGGCTTGCCCAATCTGATTTGGGCGGGGTTTATTGCAGGCTCATTGAGGATTGAGTCGTGCCTTGAGCCGTTCGAATTCTTTATCAAAATCCAGACTGCGTCGCTGCGAACTCATGGCCATCAACGCATGTGTGCCGCCACCCTCTTGTGGGCGAATCCAGATCCACAGCCGGCGCTCGCGCACGTAAAGCATCGCGAAAACACCCAGCACCAACAATAAACAACCCAGGTAAACCACATTTTTCCCGGGTGATTTGGTCACTTGCAGCACGGATGCTTTCACCTGATCAAATCCTTGGAGCTGAAGAAACACTGGCGCGCCGTAGAAGAAGCCATCAGCAAGCGCATTGCTTGCAACTTGCAGGAAGCGGCCGTGTTTTTCGTCGGCAGTCACCGGCGGCAACCCGTCTTTTTCTCGTGCGACCTGCCATAGCTCCCAAAGACTGCCGTTGAGTATCTTCATGAAGGCATCAGCGGCTTTCTCCTGCTGCGCTTCTGGCAAAGTGCCAATGAAACGCGCTATCGCGATATAGCCAGAGGATTCGCGATCACCGACGAAGATACTCATCGCGCGCAATGATGAGGCCTTGAGTTGATCCCGCAAGGATTTATTATCAGCAGAAATTAGCGGCATTTTTTGCGCGTAACGTGTCGCAGCTTTTTCGCGCAGCGCGCTATCACCGATGGCGGCGCGCAAGCGCATCCATTCATTGACCGTACCTTTGTCATCGGCAGGAATACGCAGATAACGGAAATTTTCTGAGGGCGACTCGCGCAGACCAGCAAGGAAGACATCACTGCCATCGAGCATTACCGGCAACATGTAGTTATTGAATTCGCGTGCCTGCCCTGTCTTGTCACGGAGCTTGTACTGCACACTTGGACCAACGTTTTTCAGTTCCTTGGTTTTTTTGGGGTTGGCTGCGGAACCGAGTCTTTCGTCCAGCGTCGCGCTGAATTTTTCATTGAAGCTCTTGGACTTATTAACTGCACGAACATCCTGGCCATTGACACTGGTGTTTTCCACATTGAAGGGCCTGAATCCTGACCATTCAATGGTGTATTCAGCACCACTGCTGCCGACGAGCGGTGTGGATTTACCCACCTCACCCTCAACAAGAAAAGAGCCGCTGCCGGGCCCAATCATGGGATGACCCACCAGCCTCAGACGGCTTCCTCCGTCCTCAAAACTTGATTGATAAACCGACAAACCCTTGTAGATCAGCGGCTCGTTGACCTTGATCGTCGCAGAAAAACTTTTGCCGGTTTCATGATCTGTCACGATGACATTGCTGGCGAAGAGCTTGGGCATGCCCGTCGAATAAAAATCCACGACGAATTTTTCCAACTGCAGGGTAAAGGGCAACTCCTGAATCATCACGCCTTCACCAACGGGAACGATTGCCGTCTTGCTGGCAGAGCCTTCAGGAATGAAGGTATTGCCACGGAAGGTCAAATTACCCAAACCCAGACGATGACGCTCCGGAATTTCAGCGATGATCCCATTGCCGATAAAAGCTTCTTTATCAAACAGCCATTGTTGCGCACTAATCGGCAGACTGGAGTCGAGCAAACCGCCGACACAGATGATCACAATGGCCGAGTGCGCAAAGATGTACCCCAGTTTGTTGGCCGCACCTTGTTTGGCAGTCAGCAGCGTTGCCTCGCCTTTTTGCACCAGCTTCACCTGATAGCCATCTGAGGCGACGACTCGAGCGGCTTGTGCGGCAAACTGCTCGCCACCCACCTGCGCAGACCATTCGGCGCGATGATGAAAATTGCGTAAAGACTGTTCGCGCACGCTCTCGCGCCAACTTTTCATATCCTTAAGCATTTTTGGCGCATTACGCGCTATGCAAAGCGAGGTGGACGTCACCAGAAAGGCCATGATCAGCAAGAACCACCAGGCCGCGTACACCGAGTAGATCGAGAAATGCGCAAAAATCTCGAACCAGAACGGACCGAACTGATTCACATAGTTCGGCATGGGTTCATTTTGGGTAACGACCGTGCCCACGACGGATGCGATCGATATGACCGTCAACAGACTGATCGCAAAGCGCATGGACGACACCAGCTCGACAGCGTCCGATAGCCATCGACGGCGGGTTTGTAGAACGATTCCCTCAGTGCTCGTAGTCATGAGTGTGGTGTGCTTTGTCTCGGGTGGTGGCTATCAGCCATGGCAGCTTGGGCCAGCGTTCGGTTATGACGCCATTTTATTCCTGTAAAGGCGGCTCGCTGCCCATGTCCTGAGTCCGTGTGGGTCTTTATCTTTCGGCTCCGAAAACCTTACAGCAAAAAACAAAAGGGGCGACTTCTCAGCCACCCCCTCGCGGCCGCGTGTCGGCCCGGTTTGCCTGCGCCGCGCTTACTTCAAACCAGCTATGTAGTCTGCCACCGCTTGCATCTCTTCGTCGGATAGCCGCTTGCCAATCGCAGTCATCTGAGCGCTGTTCGTACGTGAGCCGGTACGGAAATTGGTCAGCTGAGCCAGGGTGTAATCCTGATGCTGTCCGGCGACACGGGCATATTGAGCAGGAATACCGGCGCCGTTGGGGCTGTGGCAGCCTGCGCACGCTGGCACATTCTTGTCAGCGATACCGGCACGGTAGATTTTCTTGCCCAGCTCAACCGTGTTTTTATTGCGCGCCGCACCCGGCGCCGGCTTTTGCTGATCCAGAAAGGCGGCAACGTTGCGAATGTCGTTGTCATCCAGCCCCTTGGCTATCCCGGTCATGATGGCGTTGTTGCGATTAGGGCCCTGGAAATCATAAAGCTGCTTCTTAATATAAGCCGCGTGTTGACCTGCCAGTTTTGGATTTTGAGTGATAGTTGAATTACCCGCAGCGCCGTGGCATGCAACGCAGGCAAGTACGCCGCGTGACGGATCACCGTTGGCGTAAAGATTGCCGCCCTTGGTAGGGTCTGCTTCGGTAGCTGGTTTCGCATCATTGGCATGAGCCAAAGAAGCAGAGATCAACACGATAAAAGAGGCGAATTTGATAAACAAGGACGGGGCAGGTTTCATTCAATTATCCGGGGTTTTGGATTGATTTTCTTTGCGCTTGCGGCTTCTTCAGACTGGCATCGGTGGTGTGCAAAGCAAAACCAGATTCAGCGTGTTTGAAGCCAATTTTTGAGCCCCTGATTGTACTACAATGGCCGTCCTTTCTTTGTACGCGCCTCTGCAGCACGCAGCCTCATGTCCCTTCTCTGGCAAGCCCGCTTTTTCACGACGGTTAATCGACTACCGGATTTGCCAAATTATAAAGTTCCCGAGATCGCGTTCGCCGGTCGCTCGAACGCCGGCAAATCGACCGCGATTAATGTCCTGTGCAATCAGAAAAAGCTGGCCTTCGCGTCCCGCACCCCGGGCCGAACCCAACACATTAATTTCTTTTCCTTGGGCGGCGCTCATGTCGGTCAGCACCGCAAGGATGCCACCCGGGTCGATGAGATTCGCGCTTTTCTGGTCGATCTTCCGGGCTACGGCTATGCGGAGGTATCAGGCTCGGCAAAAGACCACTGGCAGCTGCTTTTGGGACGCTATGTCCAAGAACGCGACCAGCTCGCGGCGCTGGTACTGATCATGGACGCAAGACGCCCTTTCACCGAACTCGATACCGAGATGCTGGAATGGTTCGCAGCCACTGGCAAGCCAGTACATTGCATTTTAAGCAAGGCAGACAAGCTCAATCGCAGCGAAGCGGCTGAGGCCCTGCGTCTGGGACACTCTGTACTGTCAAGCTATGTTGACGAACAAGGCCGACCTCTGCCATTCTCTGTGCAATTGTTTTCTGCGCTTAAGCGCAGCGGTCTCGAGGAAGCAGATCAAAAGATCATCGAACTGCTGGGCATGAGCGGGGACGACGAGCAGCCTGCGTGACATAAAAAAACCCCGGAGAAAGGGGAGATCTCCGGGGTCTAACGCTGTACTGCCATGAAGCAGCACAACCCCGCTCAGGGAGGAGAAGCAGGAGGTGAAGGAATCACCTACCTGTCTGAGGCCTGCAGGCGCCAAAAGTTTCATCCAGCCTGCGATCCGAGACACTTTCTGGGCCTTAAAAACTATAAACTTTTTCCATTCACGATCATGTCCGAGCATTCATCCGCCCAATTTCCAGCCATTCGTATGCGCCGCATGCGCAAAGATGCTTTTTCGCGCGCGTTGATGCGCGAAAACACCGTAACCGCGGCGGATCTGATCTACCCCGTCTTTATCCTTGATGGACAAAACCGACGCGAGGCAGTGCCCTCCATGCCTGGCGTTGAGCGGCTGTCAATTGACTTGCTGATGCCTGTTGCCGAGGAATGTGTTGCGCTGGGTATTCCGGTGCTTGCACTGTTCCCGGTGATTGACCCCGCGTTGAAAACACCGGACGGCATCGAAGCTACCAACCCCAAAGGGCTGGTACCGCGCGCTGTCAGAGAAATTAAGCAGCGCTTCCCGGAACTAGGGGTACTCACCGACGTCGCGCTGGATCCATTTACCAGCCATGGGCAAGACGGTGTGCTCGATGATGAAGGCTATGTGCTCAATGATGAGACGACAGCGATTTTGATGCGACAAGCTTTGGTACAGGCAGAAGCAGGTGTCGATATCGTTGCGCCATCCGACATGATGGACGGTCGAATCGGTGCCATCCGGCATGCGCTTGAAGACGCAAAATACATACACACGCGCATCATGGCGTATTCCGCGAAATATGCATCGGCCTTCTACGGCCCTTTTCGGGATGCGGTGGGTTCTGCGGCCAATCTCGGCAAAGGCAGCAAGGCCACCTACCAGATGGATCCCGCCAATTCTGACGAGGCCTTGCGTGAGGTCGCCCTTGACCTCGCCGAGGGTGCCGACATGGTCATGGTCAAACCCGGCATGCCGTATCTGGATATTGTGCGTCGAGTAAAAGATGAATTCAAAGTACCTACCTTTGCCTATCAGGTCAGCGGCGAATACGCGATGATCAAGGCGGCAGCGCAAAATGGCTGGATCGATCACGACAAAACCATGATGGAAGCGATGCTGTCATTCAAGCGGGCAGGCGCCGATGGGGTACTGACTTACTTCGCCAGAGAAATCGCCCGCAAACTCTGATCCGCGCTTCAGCTCGCAAAGGACTGTTGGCTGACAGCCCCTTTCACTTGGGCGCCGTTTCGCTACACGCGAGGTGGCAGCTCCGATCAGAAATCACTGCGAACCGGTGTGAGGTGCGTTACCAATGAATTCGACCTTTGCACGCTCAATCATTTGCTGAATTTCCTCGCTGGAGCGGTTTAGCACGGGGACAAGGTTGCGGAACACAGCAGGCACTCCATCGAGCTTCGAGCCCATATAGCCCGTGCTGTATTGCTGAATTTTCGTTCGCGACTCATCAAGAAAAGTGATCGCAACCAGCTGCAGTTTCTGCAGATCGGTCTTCTCAGCATCCGGATCAGGCACCTTCCCCCCTGAAGTCGCGATCTGTATTGCAAGGAATTTTGCTTCCGTGTCCAGCTGGCCGGTACGATCTTTCCCGCTCTTGCAATTGATTGTCGTTCCTCCGCCAAGCATGTAAGAAAGAACGGCGATTCGGGACGTAATCTTGTACGGATCGTTGCCGGCGTATTTGTATTTATTTCCCTGATAAAGATCAGCAATCTGCTGGCCCAGTTCTTGGACAGTATCCATATTTTTTTGTATTTCATTTTTCTTGCCAGGATCTTGCTCGGCACTCAATAATTTTGTTTGCTCGTCAATGAAATCAGCTAAAAGTGACTGTGCGCCCGGACTACCGTCCCCCAACAACTTTTTCGGAGACTCATCATTTGCATTGACGTTCGCATATTCGCACCCGCTGACTG
>CAMBJI010000005.1 GCA_945867725.1 Bordetella parapertussis | reverse complement strand
CCAACCATAATCGACTCCAGCGCGAAACGATAGCAGCTGCCCTCATCGTTCAGACAAGATGCGTTTGCAAAAACTTCAGCATGCTGTCACGCGCCACCGGTGTCGCCGCCTCCTCGCGACGACCCTGATATTCGAGCATGCCTTCTTTGAGACTGCGCTCTCCGATGACGACGCGATGCGGCACGCCGATCAACTCCCAGTCCGCAAACATCGCCCCGGGACGCTCGCCTCGGTCATCCAGAATCACATCGATGCCAGCGGCAATCAACTCGTCGTAAAGGCTGTCGGTCGCCTCGCGTACAGCGTCGCTGCGGTCATAGCCCATGGGGCAAAGTACGACCTCGAAAGGCGCGATGGAGGTGGGCCAGATAATGCCCTTGCCATCAAAGTTCTGCTCAATCGCTGCGCCCAAAATACGAGTGATGCCAATACCGTAGCAACCCATTTGCATGAGCTGCGGTTTGCCATGCTCATCAAGATAGCTTGCCTTCATGTCTTCGGAATAACGCGTCCCGAGCTGGAACACATGACCGACTTCGATGCCTCGCTGCACCTCGAGCGCGCCCTTGCCGTCAGGTGAAGCATCACCGGCCACGACATTACGCAGATCAGCCACGACGGGCTCAGACAAATCACGTCCCCAATTCACACCGGTGTAATGAAAGCCCTCTGCGTTGGCGCCGCAGACGAAATCACTCATAGCTGCGACAGTTCTGTCGGCAGCGATCTTTACCAATGCACTCGCGTTGATCGGGCCGATGTAGCCGGGCGGTGTGCCAAAGTGTTCGAGGATTTCAGTGTCGCTCGCAAAACGGAAGGCGCCCATGCCTGGGAGCTTGCCTACCTTGACTTCATTAAGCTCATGATCGCCGCGCACCAGCAGCAACCAGATCTCGCGCGGGCCTTCGTCTTTTTCAGCCGATAGCACCACCGACTTCACGGTTTGCGTCAAAGGCAAACCCAGAGACTGCGCAACATCTTCGCAGCGGGTCTTGCCGGGCGTTGGTGTTTTCTCCAGCGTCCTGGCGGGCGCTGCGCGCGGCGCAGCAGGCGCTACGGCCTCGGCTGCTTCCATATTGGCCGCGTAGTCCGAGGTCGGGCAGTACACCAGCGCGTCCTCACCGGTATCGGCAATCACATGAAATTCCTGCGAGCCGGAGCCGCCGATAGCGCCATTGTCGGCAGCCACCGCGCGGAACCGCAGTCCGAAGCGCGTGAAGATGCGGGTGTAGGCATCGACCATCACTTGATATGAATGTCGCAAGCCATCGACATCACGATCAAAGGAGTAAGCGTCTTTCATGGTGAATTCACGGCCGCGCATTAGGCCAAAGCGCGGCCGGCGCTCGTCGCGGAATTTGGTCTGAATATGATAAAAATTGACCGGCAGCTGGCGGTACGACTTAATTTCGCTGCGCGCGATGTCCGTGATGACTTCCTCGGAGGTGGGCTGCATTGCAAAGTCCCGGCCGTGACGGTCTTTGAATCGCAACAGTTCCGGACCCATCTTGTCCCAGCGACCCGTCTCCTGCCAAAGCTCAGCTGGCTGCACCAAGGGCATCAGCAGCTCAACAGCGCCAGCACGGTCCATTTCCTCGCGCACGATGTGCTCGACCTTGCGAATAACCCGCAAGCCCATGGGCATATAGTTGTAAATACCGGAACCCAGCCGCCGGATCATGCCGGCACGAAGCATCAGCTTGTGGCTCACGATTTCGGCATCGGACGGGGCTTCTTTGAGAGTTGAAATAAAAAAACGGGATGCGCGCATGGGGTGTGAAATCTTTTGAAAAAGAGAGGGTTATAATCATTCCAATTTTAAAGTATTCGCTGGCCACCGAGCCGGTGGATTGCACGACCCTCGCTCTGGATCGCCCACCTACCGTGTGCGGCCCTTGCCTGCAGTGCGTCCGCGCCGGTGACCGCAGAAAAAACGAGGTGCATCATGCTAGACCGCGAAGGCTTTCGCCCGAACGTCGGCATCATCCTGCTGAACCACCAAAACGAAGTCTGGTGGGGAAAGCGGGTGCGTGAACATTCATGGCAATTCCCCCAGGGCGGCATCAAACACGGCGAGACGCCAAAACAGGCTATGTATCGCGAACTCGAAGAAGAAGTCGGCCTGCGCGCAGAACACGTCAAGGTCATCGGCCGCACCCGCGATTGGCTACGCTATGAAGTCCCTGATCATTTCATCAAACGTGAGGTGCGCGGTCACTATCGCGGCCAAAAGCAGATCTGGTTCCTGTTACGCATGATGGGTCGCGACTGCGATGTGAATCTGCGAGTTTCCGAGCATCCTGAATTCGATGCATGGCGGTGGCATGACTATTGGGTGCCCATGGACATGGTGATCGAGTTCAAGCGCGATGTGTATACGCGGGCATTGCAGGAACTGTCGCGCTTTCTTAACCGTTCAGCATCGGGTGTGCGTCAACCGGCAAATGAGCGAGTGGTGACAAAAAATATGTCCGCGCCCAACGAGCCTTCATCAGTCACTGAATCGGATACTAAATGACATGCCCCCACGGTTACTGCAATGCGCTCTGGCTAGCTTTTGCATTGCACCTGCCATTTGCCGTGTGCGCGCAAGAGAGTCCAACGGCTTCAGATAAACCTGAGGATGCAACACCATTGGTGCTGCCTGCGGCGCCCGCCAAAGAAAACCTGCTGCCTTTCTATGTCAGCCCAGTGGCCACGATGAATTTTGCAATTGATGCGACCTCTGTCAGCGTCACGCCAGATGGGGTAGTGCGATTTACACTGGTGATTACCAGTACCGAGGGCGCACGCAATGTCAGCCATGAAGGCATACGCTGCAAGACCGCCGAAAGGAAACTTTATGCAACGGGCGGCACTGATGGCAACTGGTCGGCATCACGCAACGACGCCTGGAGTCAGATTCGGGATGTGGGCGCAAACCGTCAATATGCTGCGCTGTTCAATGATTATTTCTGTGACTTCGGCTCAGTGGCAGGGAACGCGACAACGATCGTAAAGCGGATGCGGCAGAAAAAAACCTTGCGCTGATTTCAGCGGGCACTCGACACCTGACACCCGCGCTAGAGCAGTACCAGATTGTCCCGATGAATCAGCTCCACCTCTTCGACATAACCAAGAATCGCCGCGATTTCGGATGAAGGTTTGCGCATGATGCGCTTCACTTCTGTAATTGCATAATTCGACATGCCACGCGCGATCGGTTTACCCGTCGCATCAACGCAAGTGATCACATCACCACGACCAAAGTCACCGCCGACGTCGGTCACGCCAATCGGCAACAGTGACTTGCCCTCTTCGAGCAATTTTTGCACGGCACCTGCGTCCAGCGTTACCTGACCGGCGGTTTTCAGATGATCCGCCATCCACTGTTTACGTGCCGTGAGTCGCGCCGTTTGCGCAGTGAGCTGTGTGCCTATCGCCTCACCTTCTGCCAGTCGTACCAGCACTTGATCTTCCCTGCCCCAAGCAATCACCGTGTGCGCTCCTGAGCTCGCAGCGCGACGAGCGGCGAGTATCTTGGTCAGCATGCCGCCACTGCCAATGCCTGAGCCAGCACCACCGGCCATGGCTTCCAGTGCCGGATCACCGGCTTTGGCGTCGTGTACGAAAATTGCATCGGCGTTCTTGCGTGGATCGCTGGTATACAAACCGTGCTGATCCGTCAGAATGATGAGCGCATCTGCTTCAATAAGATTGGCAACCAGTGCACCCAACGTATCGTTGTCGCCGAACTTGATTTCATCGGTGACGACGGTGTCATTTTCATTGATGACAGGGACGACACCCAATTCAAGCAATGTGAACAAGGTGGAGCGTGCATTCAGATAACGTTCGCGGTCAGCGAGATCGGCATGCGTCAGCAAAACCTGCGCCGTGCGCAAATCATGTGCTCGAAAACTGGTTTCATAAATTTGCGCGAGCCCCATTTGCCCGACAGCGGCACAGGCTTGCAACTCATGAATAGCGACGGGACGGCGCTCGAAACCGAGACGCAACATGCCTTCAGCGACTGCGCCCGAGCTCACCAGCACGACCTGCTTGCCGATGCGACGCAAATGCGCGATTTGATCTGCCCATTTGGCAATCGCAGCGTGATCCAGCCCGCGGCCCTCATTGGTGACGAGTGAAGACCCCACCTTGACGATCACGCGCTGTGCCTGCCGAATGACGGACTGCATGATCAGTCAGCGAGTTTGAAACGGGGATCGTCGGCATCGATAGAGTCAATGCCCATCGCTGCTTCAGCAAGACCGGATTGCTCGCGCTGTTCCTGCTGGCGAAGTGAGGCCAGATGCTCGTAGATTTCCTTGACGAGCTCATCACAACCTTCGTGCGTGAGTGCAGAGATGCGAAACATCGGACCTTTCCAGCCAAAGCGCTTGATGAAATCCTTGACCTTCTTATCACGCTCGTCTTCGGGCACCATGTCGAGCTTGTTCAGCACCAGCCAGCGCGGCTTATCGAACAAGCTATCGTCATATTTTTTCAGCTCTTTTACGATGGCCTTCGCTTCCTTGACCGGATCAACGTTCGTGTCAAATGGTGCAAGGTCAACGATATGCAGGAGAAGTCGTGTGCGCTGCAGGTGGCGAAGAAACTGCACGCCCAGACCCGCACCATCGGCTGCACCTTCGATCAGGCCGGGAATATCGGCAATGACAAAACTTTTTTCATGGCTGACGCGAACCATCCCTAAATTGGGATGCAAGGTCGTGAAGGGATAGTCGGCAATTTTGGGACGCGCGTTGGATACCGCAGCGATGAAGGTGGATTTACCAGCATTGGGCATGCCGAGCAACCCGACATCAGCGAGCACTTTCAGCTCGAGATGCAAATCCCGACGCTCACCTTCTTTGCCATCGGTTTTCTGGCGGGGTGCGCGATTGGTCGATGTTTTGAAATGGATATTGCCCCAACCGCCGTCACCGCCCTTGGCTAGTAGCGCAATCTGACCATGCTCGGTCAGATCGGCCACAATGGCGCCGTCGTTATGGTCGGCGATGAGTGTGCCCACCGGCCTGCGCAAATAAATATCGTCCGCGCCTTTGCCGTAGCAATCCGAACCGCGGCCGTTTTCACCCCGCTTTGCCCGGTGCAGCTTGGCAAAACGATAGTCCACAAGTGTGTTGATGTTGCGGTCAGCCACCGCGAAGATGCTGCCGCCCTTGCCGCCGTCGCCGCCATCGGGGCCGCCGAACGGACGGAATTTTTCGCGACAAAACGACGCAACGCCGTTGCCGCCATCGCCGGCGACGACTTCGATTTTTGCTTCGTCAATGAACTTCATGAGTTTCTGCCGCTATAAAATAAAAAGGCCCTACCTGCGGCAGAGCCTTTTTGCAGGATGTTCGCGTCGGTCAGGCCGGAACGACCATCACTAGATGCCGCTTGTCTGCACCTTTGATGGCAAACTGGACCTTACCGGCCACGAGTGCAAACAGGGTGTGGTCTTTGCCCATGCCGACGTTCTCGCCTGCATGAAGCTTGGTGCCGCGCTGACGAACAATGATGCCGCCTGCATTGATTGCCTGGCCGCCGTAAACTTTCACGCCCAGTCGTTTCGATTCTGAATCGCGGCCGTTACGCGTGGTACCGCCACCTTTTTTGTGTGCCATTTGGTGCTCCTGATGACGGGTTGAGTCAGATCAGCGGCTTAGCCGTTGATCGAGACAATCTGTAATTCGGTGTAGTTCTGACGATGACCCTGACGCTTCTGATAATGCTTGCGTCGGCGCATCTTGAAAATCTTCACCTTGTCGTGGCGACCTTGCGCCACTACCGTAGCCAGCACCTTGGCACCCTGAACCAGTGGCGAACCAAATTTGATGGTTTCACCGGCGCCTACTGCAAGCACCTGGTCTAGCGTGATTTCGGAGCCAATGTCTGCCGGTATCTGTTCTACTTTAAGTTTTTCACCAGCAGCAACCTTGTATTGTTTGCCACCGGTTTTTATGACCGCGTACATGGGAACCTCATTGATTGATCTATCGGGATACAGCCTCGGCACCTGTACAGGCGCCCTTTCTTGCCCGGCCTGACGAAAAGCCGTTGCCGATTCGGGAAACCCCCAAATTATACATAGACTTAGCACGCCGGTCAAAGTGCAATTGCGAGCCATTTCGGCGACTTCTGCCACCCGGACCACGGCAGGCACCGGCACGAGGATCCCGGGACGCCGGCGTATAATCTTCGACTTTCACTGATTCTCAGTCTATTTATCGTGTCCGCCCCCCCAAACGCGCCCCAAAACCAGCCTTTGAGCGTCATCGCGGCGGACATGCAGGCGGTCGATGCCGCCATCCGCGCCCAGCTGCACTCAGATGTACCGCTGGTCAGCCAGATCGCCGACTACATCATCAGCGCCGGCGGCAAACGGATCAGGCCGGCACTGGTGCTGCTGATGGCCAATGCCTGGGGCTACCGGGGCGATGCCCACTTCAAGCTAGCCGCCGTCATTGAGTTCATTCATACCGCCACCTTGCTGCATGACGATGTAGTGGATGAGTCTGATCTGCGGCGGGGACGACAGACCGCAAATGCATTATTTGGCAACGCCGCCTCCGTGCTGGTCGGTGACTTCGTCTATTCCCGCGCATTCCAGATGATGGTCTCGGTTCAGAATATGCGGGTCATGCAAATTCTGGCGGACGCGACCAACGTCATCGCTGAAGGGGAAGTCCTGCAGCTGATGAACATGCACGACCCTGACGTGACCGAGGCTCGCTACCTACAGGTCATACGCTCCAAGACCGCCAAGCTGTTCGAAGCGGCCACCGAGCTGGGCAGCCTGCTCGCCGGCGCAACCGAAGACCAGATCACTGCATCGGCCGAGTATGGCCGCTCGCTCGGCACTGCTTTTCAACTGATTGATGATGTGCTTGATTACTCGGGCAATCAGAGCGACATCGGTAAAAATGTCGGTGATGATCTGCGCGAAGGCAAGCCGACGCTACCCCTGATCTACCTGATGCAGCACGGCAGCGAACAACAACGCGAGCTCGTGCGGCAATGCATTGCGCAAGGTGACGAAGCGCACTTTGACGAAATACTGTCCGCCATCACCAGCTCCGGCGCACTGGAATACACGCGCCAGCAGGCCGAAAGTGCAGCTCTACGAGCGAAAGACTCGATACAAGGGCTGCCCGATGGCCAATACAAAGAAGCCCTGATTGCGCTGGCCAGCTTTGCTATCGAACGCAATCACTGAATCCTAGCGTCACCAGAATCAAGCGCCCTTGCTGATAATTTTTGTTATCAGCGCTTCAGGCCGTTTTGCCTTGACTATCTACCTCACGCAACTTTTCAGTCAGCCAGACTTTCATCAAGGACTGATAGGGCACGTCCAGCTTATTTGCCTGTTGCCGAATACCTTCGAGCAAACTATCAGTGAGCCGCAAGGAAATACTGGTGGTCGATGGTTTGAGGTTTTTGAACTTGGCAACCACTATCTTTTCAAGATCGCCGCGAATTATGTGCACTTTAAACCTGAAATCGGTGAATCAAGCAATACCTGGACAGTAGGCGCTCAAATGAAACCGCTGCCCAATACCAATGTAGGTTTGAACTACGCGCGCAATGACAGCACGGGTCATCCTTCGATCATCAATCTGTCTGCTATGTATTCGCTATCGAAAACGACGAACTTGTATGCTGCGTTCAATCGCGGTACTGATGCGGCGCCCTCTTCTTATTCGGGCTGGGTGGATGGATCAGCGAATGCGACGCTGGCGCAATCCGGCTCATCGAATGCGCTGATTCTAGGATTGCAGAAAGGCTTCTGAGTATCTCGTCATCGTGCTTGCCCGGTCAGTGATAGCTGGCTGGGCAAGCGCGGACTCAGGAAGTTTTTGGTGTGTGGCGCAATGATCGGAATACGAATCGGTCGTCATAAAAATCGTCAGATTGTTCCGACCACCAACCCGGCACACCCAATACGGGCAGATGCGCAAAATCACGAGATGAAAAACCTGCGCTGATGGCAGCAGCAACGCTGCGGTCCATAGCTTCACTGCGTTGCTTGTCGCTGAATGCAAACCACGCTGGCTCGACCATCGATATCCAGACATGGGCGGTGATGGCTTTGTAGGGTTGGATGAGCTTCTCCATTAATGCATGTCCAAACAGCACCACCGATACCTTTGAAAAAAAGTCCTCGGGCGATCGTTGCAACAGAGATGGCCATTGATGCTGACGCAAGGTGTCGGCTAAATGTGCATCACTACAAATGAAAATCGCCGCATTCTCGTCAAACAAGGTCGCCGCATCACGCGCGCGACCACGTGCACCTGAGTTCATCACACTGCCAACATCAGCGCTGGCTGATACCGTCAATGAGTTTGCGGCATGCAAGGCATTCAGTGTCTTTTTTATCTGCGGGAAATGCAGCCAGATGAGCGCGTTAAAGAAATCATGCAGATTGTCACGCGTGGGTACCTTGCCGGTTGCGTTGATGTGGGCTTCGTAAGCAACATCGATGGGCAGACTGTGCTGAGGCACGAAGGCAAGCGCACAACCGCTGGCGGTCTTGAGATCATGCGCAGAAGCGATCTGATTCGCTGCCTGCAACCAGTCGCCGCTGCGAACTAGCGCCTGCCCTGTTTCCCTGAAGGGTGCGAGCCAGGGTCGCCGCCAGTCAATGTCATCCAACGACATGATGGGTTCAGACAAATGTCCAGCGCAGCTCGCTGCCTGCATCCAGAGGCACGACGAAGGCGCCAGCCATGGGTAATTCGTCAGGCACGGTCCACGACTGGCGGCGCAGGGTGATGGTGCCGGTATTGCGTGGCAGTCGGTAAAAATCTGCGCCGTAAAAACTCGCAAATCCCTCGAGCTTGTCCAGCGCACCCGCCTCGTCAAAAGCTTGCGCGTACAACTCCATTGCATGCAAGGCGGTGTAACAACCCGCGCAACCGCAGGCTTGTTCTTTCAAGCCCTTGGGATGTGGCGCTGAATCGGTGCCCAGAAAAAACCGTGGATTCCCCGACGTCGCGGCTTCGATCAATGCGAGACGATGAGTTTCTCGCTTTAGAATCGGCAGGCAATAGTAATGCGGGCGTATGCCACCTTTGAAAATCGCGTTGCGGTTGTAGAGCAGATGATGCGCGGTGATGGTCGCGGCAATATCACCTTCGGCGTCGCGCACATAGTGCGCTGCTTCGCGCGTGGTGATGTGTTCGAAGATGACTTTCAGTCCCGGCAGATCGCGTCGCAGCGGCTGCAGTATGCGATCGATGAAAACAGCTTCACGATCGAAGACATCAATTTCACCATCGGTGACTTCGCCATGAATCTGCAAGGGCAACCCCAGCTTCTGCATCGCTTCGAGCGTGGCCATACAGCGACGAATATCGGTAACGCCAGCGTCGGAATTGGTGGTGGCACCGGCTGGATAGAGTTTGACTCCATGAACGATACCGCTATCAACCGCGCGATGGATTTCATCGGGCTTTGTGTTGTCGGTCAGGTAAAGCACCATCAGCGGCTCGAAGCTTGCTCCCTCGGGCAGCGCAGCGATGATGCGCTGCCGATAAGCAGCGGCCATCTCGGTGGTGGTGACCGGCGGCTTGAGATTAGGCATGACGATCGCTCGCGCGAACTGGCGCGCGGTGTGCGGCACGACATCGCGCAGCACATCACCATCACGAAAATGCAGATGCCAATCATCGGGCCGAGCGAGGGTCAGTGTGGCTATCGGTGCTGCGCTGGACATGGGCTGATGCTTTCTGAAAAAATAATCGATAACGAAAGCGATCTACAACACCAGAATCACACGATAGTCATTCACGTTGGTGCGGGTCGGACCCGTGACAAGCAGATCACCGATGGCCTCGAAGTAACTGTAGCCGTCGTTATTGGCAAGCATTTTTTGTGCGCTGACACCTTTGGCTGTTGCGCGTGCCACGGTGTCAGGAAAGAGCAAGGCACCGGCATTGTCTTCGGTGCCATCGATACCGTCGGTATCGGCTGCGAGTGCATAGACCTCGGGCATGCCATTAAGCTCGATTGTGAGTGAGGTCAGAAACTCAACGCAGCGACCACCACGGCCATTGCCGCGTACGGTGACGGTGCACTCACCACCGGAGATCAATGCCACAGGTGGCTTGAAGGGCTGCTGATGATCACGGATTTCTCGTACCAGCGCCGCGTAGACCTTAGCGACTTCGGTCGCTTCGCCAGTGACAGTGTCACCCAACACAACGGGCGTGATCTGATGCGCACGAAAGAATGCTGCAGCCGCCTGCAGACTCTGATGCGGCGTGCCAATCACGGTGTTGGTGACATGCGCGAGTGCCGGGTCACCGGGCTTGGGGGTCTCGTCGATCTTGCCCGCTGCGCCGGCTTCCAGATGCGCCAATACCGAGGCCGGTGCATCGACCTGGAAGCGTTTGATGATATCGAGCGCATCGCGGTAGGTGCTGGGATCAGCACAGGTCGGGCCGGAGGCAATCGCGCTAGGATCATCGCCGGTGACGTCGCTGATTATGAGGGTGAGCACGGGGGCGCGGCAGGCGGCAGCCAGGCGGCCGCCCTGTATGCGCGACAGATGCTTTCTGACGATATTCATTTCGGTAATGGGAGCACCGGACCGCAGCAGACTATTCGTGACGGCCTTGAGGTCAGCCATGGGCACGCTGTCCACGGGCAGGGAGAGCAAACTGGAACCGCCGCCTGAGACCAGCGCTATCAGCAAATCATCTGGAGTCAGGGAAGTGGTCAGCGCGAGGATTTCGGCGGCGGCCTGCTCGCCAGCGCTGTCCGGTACCGGATGGCCAGCCTCCAGGACACGGATGCGCTCGGTGGGCATGCCGTGGGCATAGCGTGTGACCACTAAGCCCTCCAGCGGCGCACCGGCCGGCCAGACCTGCTCAACGGCTCTGGCCATGCTTGCGGCAGCCTTACCGGCCCCGACAACGAGGGTGCGGCCCTTGGGCGGGGCAGGCAAGTAGGCGGCGACGATTTTGAGGGGATCAACGGCGCCGACAGCCGCATGGAAGCTGTCGGTGAGGAGGGTTCTTTGATTCATGGCGTGTACGTGGGAACGTGGCTTTAGGGACAATTGCACATTGTAAAAGAGCACCGCCCGCGGCCGCTTGAAAGTTTTTCGGGGTGGTCAGGCCCGGCTTACGTTAAAAGCAGCACCATCGGGCGATGCGGCGCCTTCGGAGACGGCATTGGACTCGTCCTGCGGCGCCTGCTGACGCTCCCACATATCCGCGTACAAACCCTGTTTTGCCAGCAGTTCTACGTGCGAGCCACGCTCGACGATGCGCCCCTGCGCCATCACCAGAATCTGCGTAGCGTCAGCAATGGTGGACAGACGATGCGCAATCACGAGGGTCGTGCGATCACGGGCGATATCCTTGAGCTGCGCCTGTATGGCCTGCTCGGCATGCGAATCCAGCGCGGATGTGGCTTCATCAAATACCAGGATGGCGGGGTTTTTGAGTATGGTGCGGGCGATGGCGACACGCTGTTTTTCACCGCCGGAGAGTTTCAGGCCGCGCTCGCCGACCATGGCGTTGTAGCCGTCCGGCAGGCTTTCAATGAAGTCATGAATACAGGCAGCGCGTGCGGCGGCAATGATGTCCCCCTGACTGGCGTTCGGCCGACCATAGGCGATATTGTAGGCAATCGTATCGTTGAAGAGCACTGTGTCCTGAGGCACGATGCCGATTGCGCTACGCAAGGACGATTGCGTGACATCGCGAATATCCTGACCATCGATCAGGATGGCGCCCTTGTCGACATCGTAAAAACGAAACAGCAGCCGGGCGAGTGTGGATTTGCCGGAACCGCTGTGACCCACCACGGCGGTCGTAGTACCGGCGCTGATCGTGAAATCAACATCAAATAGAATTTGCCGGTTTTTTTCATAACTGAAATCGATCTGACTGAAACGCAATTCTGCTTGACGAATTGTCAGTGGGCGCGCTGCCGGCGAATCTGCGACTTCGCGATGTTGATCGAGCAGGGTGAACATTTTTTCCATGTCCGCCAGACTTTGCTTGATCTCGCGGTAGATCACGCCGAGGAAATTCAGGGGGATATACAACTGGATCATGAAGGCATTGACCAGCACCAGATCACCCAAGGTCATGGTGCCAGCAATGACGCCGAGCGTGGCTCGCCACAGAATGAGCGTGACGGCCAAAGCGATAATCAGTGATTGACCCGTGTTCAAGAATGTCAGTGACGTTTGCGAACGAACGGCTGCTTGTTCATAGCGCTGCAAACCTTCATCGTAGCGTTTGGCTTCGTATTCTTCATTACTAAAATATTTTACGGTTTCGTAATTGAGCAATGAGTCGATCGCACGTGTGTTCGCTTTTGAATCCAGTTCATTCATCGTGCGACGAAAGTTGGTACGCCACTCAGTGACCACTACTGTGAACGTGATATAGCTGACCAGTGCCACTACGGTGATGACCGAAAACCAGAGGTCATACTGCAGCGCCAAATAACCTAGCACCAGAGTGATTTCAATGGCGGTTGGCAGTATGCTGAACAGCGTATAGGAGACGAGCGAAGAAATACCGCGCGTACCGCGTTCAATGTCGCGGGTGATGCCGCCGGTCTGCCGGTTCAGATGGAAACGCAGCGATAGCGCATGCAGATGACGAAAGACTTTAAGCGCGACAGTGCGTACCGCACGCTGCGTCACTTTCGCAAAGAAGAACTCGCGCAGTTCGGTGAATACGGTGGTGGACAGGCGCAGCAATCCGTACAAGACCAACAAACCAGCCGGCAAAATCAGCAAAGAGGCTGGCCTGTCCGATGTGATGGTGAGGCCGTCAATGAGGTCCTTGAGTACGAGCGGTATGGCGACGTTTGAAATTTTGGCAAAGATCAGGCACGTCAGTGCAAAGATCACGCGCCACTTGCAGGCCCACAAATAAGGGAGCAGGGTTTTGAGCGTACCCCAGTCATTGCGCGTGTTCTGATTGGCGGGCGCATTGACGTGCGGGTGAGCGTGATGGCGCATGGTGGTGTGAATTCTGCCGAAGAAAGGTGGGATAGTGCTGGTGCATGCGTTATGCTTGCGCGTAAGAGAATTGTAGCGGTTATGAGAGATCAACACAGGGAACAATGATGAGCAAGACAGAAGAGTCCTGTCTGCCGGAAGGGATGCCAACACTTCGGGTGATGCCGATGCCGTCGGATGCCAATATTCATGGCGACGTTTTTGGCGGCTGGATCATGGCACAAGTCGACATCGCTGGTGCGCTGCCAGCAGTGCGGCGCGCCAATGGGCGGGTGGGTACGGTGGCGGTAAATTCCTTTGTATTTAAACAGCCCGTATTTGTCGGCGATCTGCTGTAGTTTTACGCAAAAATTGTGAAAACCGGTACCACCTCCATCACGGTCAATGTGGAAGTCTATGCAGAAAGAAACCGGCTGGAGGCTGATGTGGTGAAAGTTACGGAAGCAACGCTTACGTATGTGGCCACGGACGAAAACCGTCGGCCCAGAACCTTACCTCAGCTTCCGCCTGTTCCCTGAACAGTCAGAAGCTCAGGCTGGCTTGCTGTCGCGCAGTTCACGGCGCAAGATCTTGCCCACATTGGTCTTGGGCAGCTCGGTACGAAACTCGATATGCTTCGGCCGCTTGTAACCAGTGAGCTGCTCATGGCAATACGCCATGAGACTTTCAGCAGTCAGATCAGGGTCGCGGCGCACGACAAAAAGTTTTACCGCTTCGCCTGAGCCCGCATCCGGCACGCCAACCACCGCGCATTCAAGCACGCCGGGATGCATGGCGACCACGCCCTCGACTTCGTTGGGGTAGATGTTGAATCCGGAGACGAGCACCATGTCTTTCTTGCGGTCGACAATGCTGACATAACCACGCTCATCCATGAAACCGATATCGCCTGAGCGAAAAAATCCGTCGGCGGTCATGACGCGTGCAGTTTCATCTGGACGCTGCCAATAGCCTTCCATAACCTGTGGCCCGCGAATTGCAATTTCACCCACGGCGCCGATTGCCAGCGCATTACCGTCGTCGTCAAGGATGGCGATCTCAGTGGATGAGATGGGCAAGCCTATCGTGCCGGTAAATTCGGAGGAATCAGGGGGGTTAGCGGTGGCCACCGGTGCAGTCTCGGAGAGACCATAACCTTCGACGATTATTTTGCCGGTGACTTGCTGCCAGCGATCATTCACCGCGCGCTGCACCGCCATGCCACCACCATTGCTTAATTTCAGTCCCGAAAAATCTAGGCTGGCAAATCCAGGATGATTAAGCAGGCCGTTGTAGAGCGTATTCACGGCCGGGAACATATTGAATTTATGCTTCGACAGTGTCTTGACCAGTCCGGGAATATCGCGCGGATTGGGAATCAGGATATTCATGCCACCCAAACGAGTACCCATGAGACAGCAAACGGTGAGCGCGAAGATGTGATAAAGCGGCAAAGCACAAACAAAACTCAGCGCTTCAACGCGCGGTGGCTTATCCATTGCGGGCTGAAGCCAAGCTTCATTTTGTAGAAGATTGGCAATCACATTGCGATGACTGAGCGTCGCACCTTTGGAAACACCCGTGGTGCCACCGGTGTATTGAAGGAAGGCGACGCTGTCATGGCCAAGCTCAACGGGGCGCAGTATGAGCGAAGCGCCTTCACTGAGCGCGCGGTTAAAACGTACGGCATTCGGCAGAGAAAATTTGGGCACCATTTTTTTGACGGTGCGGACGACGAAATTGACGATGCCACCCTTGAGACCACCCAGCAGATCGCCCATGCTTGCGATCACAGCCACTTTCACCTGAGTTCGGGCGATGACTTTTTCGAGAACAGAAGCAAAATTTTCTAAAACGATGATGGCTTCCGCACCCGAGTCCTTGAGTTGATGCTCGAGTTCACGCGGTGTGTAGAGCGGATTCACATTCACCACCACATACCCGGCGCGCAGTACGGCAGCAATGGCCACGGGATACTGCAATACATTGGGCATCATCAGCGCCACGCGCGCGCCTTTGCTGAGACCCTGAGCCTGCAACCAGGCGCCTAATTTTTTGGACATCAGATCAACGTCAGCATAGGTGATGAAACGATCCATGCACACATAAGCATTTCGCTGCGCATACTTATCGAATGCTTCTTCGAGTAAATGCACCAGTGAGTTGTAACGCGTGTAATCAATCTCGGCAGGTACGCCCGGCGGGTAGGACTTTAGCCAGAATTTATCCATGCTTTACCTCGGAGTGGTATGTGCGGTCATTCGGCACAACTGGCCATATGATCACTAAAGAGAATTTCACTTGATTTGATGCATGGAATCCTAGCCGATAAATTTTGAATTGTCTTTTATTGCGTCGCAGCAGTTGGGGTAACTGTTGTTTCGATGCCTGCATTCTTCGGTGATGGCAGGGATGGGGACTCAGGCGGCAGGTAGGCAGACAATGCTTCTCGACGCGCGGCGTTATCCATCTTGGCCAGTTTGCGTACCGATTGATAAAAAGTCGGCAGGTGCTTCTCCTTGCTGAGCATGGCACGAAAGGCAGGTGCAAGCTCGTGATAAGTTGAGATCAGCGCAAAATGTGCATTCGTCATGCGCTCACCAAACCATCTGTCATAGCCTGCATAGCTGCCCCATTTTGCCTGCTTTATGTGGGCATAGCGCTGCTGAAGGTCTGCAAATATGGCGGCTTTGCGTTGCCGTTTTTCTGCATCGCTGACAGGCCGATTGAAATTTTCCTCAAGCTGATGGGCATAGGTGGACAGGAGTGCGAGAAAATCTTCCTTGCGCTCTCGATGGGCGATGTATTCTGCGCGCATTGCATCATCGCCTTTTGCTTCGAGCCAGCGCATTACGCCGATTTCTTCGACGGCGGTGGCGAATGATTCATTGAATTGCGAATCACCCGGCGCATAGGCCACTTGATGCGCGAGCTCATGAAAAATCAGCCTCGCAAGTTCTGCGTCGGGATATTCGATGAAGGTTGAGAGTACGGGATCGTTGAACCATCCCAGCGTCGAATAGGCGGGTACACCAGTCACCCGGACATCCAGACTTTGGCGGCTCAGGCTATCAGCGAAACTCTGTGCCGCTTCGCGGCTATAGTAGCCGCGATAGTCAACGCAGCCCGCTACGGGAAAGCACCAGCGTTCAGGTTTGAGGGAGAGTTCCGGGGTTGCGATTACGTTCCACAAAACGTATTTGCGTTTGAGATCAGCGTACTTGGTGTAGCTGCCGTTATCAGGCAGGGCGAGCTCTTTGGCTGCAAATGTGCGGATGTCACGTACGCGTTTGAGACGCGTCTTTAGGTCATCTCTGACACCGGGATCGGCAAGCCACTGATCGATGGGTTTGGCTTCTGCAAGCATGGCGAAATGCCCCTGAACAGCCTGTGTGTAATAACCGAGCTGCGCGCAACCGCCTGCCATCACAGGCACGAGCAGGGCTAAGGTGACGCGCAAGATGATTCTTATCGACGCTGTCCGTAATGTGGGACTAATCATGGTGGTTGTGTCTATTGTCAATTGCCCAGAGGTGAGGATAAGTTCGAACGCTTATGTTCGCACAAATCATTTTGCTGAATTGACAATTTTGCAGGTGGGCCGGCGCAGGGTAATATTGCGGTGACATAGCGCTGCTTAGACAGCAAACATATGCTTGCCCAAGCTATCGGGCATCCACTTTGAAAGAAACCGCCATGAAGCTGATTGATCCGATTCTCGGGTTCCATAACGAACTCAAGCAAATACGCCGCACAATTCACGCCCACCCGGAGCTGTCTTACGAGGAATTCAAGACAGCCGATCTGGTCGCCGAAAAGCTGACGAGCTGGGGCATACCGATTATTCGGGGCATGGGCGTGACGGGCGTGGTGGGCATCATCAAAAACGGCACCAGCAATCGGGCTGTTGGTTTGCGCGCTGACATGGATGCACTTCCCGTTCAGGAAATGAACAGCTTCGAGCACAAGTCGCGACATGAGGGAAAGATGCATGCTTGCGGCCATGATGGTCACACGACGATGCTGTTGGGTGCTGCGCATTATCTTGCACATAACAAGAAATTTGACGGCACGGTCTATGTGATTTTCCAACCCGCAGAAGAAGGTGCAGGCGGTGCGAAACGAATGATGGATGAGGGGCTCTTCGAACAATGTCCGATGGAGGCCGTGTTTGGCATGCATAACTGGCCTGGTTCGCCAGCGGGCACGATGGGTGTCGTACCGGGGCCGATGATGGCATCGTCGAATGAATTTGAATTGACCATCAAGGGCAAAGGTTCTCATGCGGCCCAGCCTCATCTCAGCACTGATCCGGTGGTGGTGGCAGTTCAGATTGCACAAAGCTGGCAGACGATTATCTCGCGCAATAAAAATCCGCTGGATGCCGGTGTTTTGTCGGTGACGCAAATTCATTCGGGTAGCGGTACAAATATCGTTCCCGATTCGGCGAGCATGATTGGTACGGTGCGTACCTTCACAATGGAGACGCTTGATCTGATCGAAAAGCGTATGGGCGAAATTGCGCAACATACGGCAGAGGCTTTCGGTGCAACAGTTGAATTCAAATTCCATCGCAACTATCCCCCATTGATCAATCACGAGATAGAAACCGAGTTTGCACTCGGCGTGATGGAAGATGTGGTGGGCAAGGATGGTACGTTGAAGAAAATTGCGCCCACTATGGGCTCGGAAGATTTTGCTTTTATGCTGCTGGAAAAACCTGGCTGCTATGTCTTTATCGGTAATGGCGACGGAGAACACCGAATGACAGGCCATGGATTGGGGCCCTGCAATTTGCACAACCCCAGCTACGATTTCAATGATGAGCTGTTACCGATAGGCGCAAGTTACTGGGTGCGCCTGGCAGAAAAATTCCTGGCGACGCCACCGCTGCGTTGATGGGTCTGCTTTTGTTTTGATCAAACTGCTTTGCCATTCGAACGACGCAAACCGGTTTCAATAATCTGATATGCAGGCGGGGCCTTAGGCCCCGTGATGTCTTCTACAGATTGAATCGGTTCAAAATGCCAAATGTACTCATGAAATTCAGCGACTTGCGTTCGATGGGCAATACTGATGACCGTGGTGTTCGGCAGTTCCTCCAGCAATTGCTGATAAAGCGCCTTTTCTGTTTCGCTATCGAGCGCACTACTCGCTTCGTCAAGAAACAACAAATCAGGCTTGGTCAGTAAGGCTCGCATAAAGGCGATGCGCTGCTGCTCACCAGGTGACAAGCGCTGGCCCCAGTTATCTTCAGTGTCGAGCATTGGCGCAAGATGTTCGAGTCGACAGCTTTGCAAATAATGATGAATGGCGAGATCCTTGAATACACCCTCGCCGCTGGGATAGCCGATTGCAGAGCGCAGCGTACCGATGGGCAGATAGCTTCGTTGTGGAATGAAGAGAACGCCGAGCTTATGCGGAATTTCGACGCTACCCGACCCATAGGGCCAGATGCCGGCGATGGCTCGGAATAAGGTAGATTTGCCGCAGCCTGAAGGGCCAGTTACTAATATTCTTTTTCCATTTTGTACACGTGATGTAAAGGCCGTATTTATCTGCGTTCCATTGGGCAGCCGCAGCACCAGCTCTTCAATGAGCAATGCACCGACATTGTTATGGAGGACTGAGATATCCGAGGCTTGTTCATGAGCGGCGCTGACGGCTTCGTGAAAGCCAGCGAGCCGATTAACGCTGGCTTTCCATTCGGCTAGTTGACCGTAGGCGTCGATGAACCAGGACAGCGCAGACTGCACCTGCCCGAATGCAGAAGAAATTTGCATCAGTCCACCCAGAGTAATGGCGCCTGAAAAATATCGTGGCGCACCTACAAGGAAGGGAAAAATCACAGCAAACTGCGCATAGAAAGTCGATGCGATGTTCAAGCGTTTGCTGGTTTTCATGATGGCCCACCAGTTGTCGCGTATGCGTGCAAACTGACCGGACAGTTGGTGTCGGGCGTGCTCCTCACCTTGATACAAGGCGACCGACTCTGCGTTTTCTCGTAAGCGAATTAAACCAAAGCGGAAGTTGGCTTCAAAACGTTGCTGGTCGACGTTTTGTTTGACCAGGGGTGTTCCGATGAAAGCCACCAGCAATGAACCGAGGCCGGCGTAGCCAATCGCAAACCAGACCATGTAGCCAGGAACAGTCCACTGCTGACCACTCAGCATGAAAGTTAGTGGCCCGCTGACAGACCAGAGTATCCCGATGAATGATACGAGCGTGACGACACTGGAAAGCAAACCGAGTGACAACGAGAGACTGCCCCCAGTGAGATACTTTAGGTCTTCAGCGATACGCTGATCAGGATTGTCTGCGCTTTGGTTCTGCTCAATCCGGTAGTAAGACTGATTCTCTAGCCAGAGCGACATGTACTGATGTGTCATCCAACGCCGCCATCGTATTTCAAGTGCTTGCGTGATGTAGATTTTGTAAATCGCGACGGCGATGTAGATGAATGCCAGCCAGGAGAATCGCCGCAGTTGATCCCAGAACTCGGGTAGATTTTTTGTTTCGAGCGCGTTGTAAAAGTCGCGATTCCAATCGTTGAAA
>CAMBJI010000004.1 GCA_945867725.1 Bordetella parapertussis | reverse complement strand
ACGGCTAGCGCTGCATAGCCTCCCAAACCTTCTGCAACCTCTTCACCGACACCGGCATCGGCGTCTTCAATTCCTGAGCAAAGAGTGACACCCGCAATTCCTCCAGCATCCAGCGGAATTCCTGCATTTTCGGGTCACCCTGAGCACCGCCCTTCATCGCGCGCTGCCAGGGCATGGCAGCCTGCTGCCATTCGGCCATCAGACGCGTGTCACGCGCAGGATCTGTCCTGAGTTTGTCCATCCTGACCTGCATGGCTTTCAGATAGCGCGGGAAGTGGGCCAGTTGGATATGTTCCGTTTCTGCCACAAAGCGCTTGTGTACCAACGACTGCAATTGCGACTGCATATCAGCTTGTGCTGCCGCATGCGATTTTAGGGCCTGCAATTTTTTGGGTAGCGAGTGGTATTCGCCAAGAATCTGCCCAATCAGACGCGCAATTTCATTCACCAACAAATTTAGTCTGGCCTTGCCCTCATCACGCCGCTGGTTGAATTCTGCTGCATTGGTCGGCAGTGGTAACTGGAGGCAGGCTCGGGACAGGCCGGCCTGAATGATCTGATCACGCAATTCTTCCTGCGAGCCCAGCGCCATGAATTGCATACCCATCTGTTGCAAACCGGGGACGTTTTTTTCCAGATATTTCAGCTGCTCCTTGAGTTGCAGTGCGAACAAGCGGCGCAGGCCGGCCAAATGAATGACCGCCGCCTCATTCGGATCGTCAAACACCTCAAGATCACAATGCGTCGTCCGGTCAACTAGCGCCGGAAATCCGATTAAGGTCTGTTTGCCCCGCTGGATCTCCAACAATTCAGGTAAGACATCAAACGACCAGGTGCTGAGATTCTGAAAACCTGCCGGACCGGCAGCGCTGCGGTTTGCAGTAGCCACGGTAGTTGTGGCCGCAGCTACACCGGTAACTGCGCTTGTAACCTGGTCGACGATCGCCTCAACCGGCGCCGCCTGCTCGGCGATCTTCTGAAACTGCTCGCGCGCTTGCGTTCCAAATTCTGCCTGCAAGGCTGAAAGATTGCGGCCCATATCCAGCTGCCGACCGTGCTCATCGATGATTTTTAAATTCATAAAATGGTGCGCGGGCAGCGTTTCAATTTTGAAGTCCGCTGTTTTGATCATGACCGTGGTCTGCGTACGAACATCAGCGATCACAGCATCCAGCAAACTACCAAGACCGAATTTTTTAGCTTCATGGACACGATCACAAAATCCTGCTGCATAGTCTGGCAATGGTACGCAATGACGCCGCAGTTTTTGCGGCAAGGATTTGAGCAGCAAATGGACTTTTTCTTTCAGCATGCCGGGCACCAGCCATTCGCAGCGTGCCGCTGATATCTGATTGAGCGCATACAGGGGCACCGCGAGCGTCACACCGTCGCGCAGCGAGCCGGGCTCGAAATGGTAAGTGAGGGCCATTTCAATACCCGCATGACGCATTTGCTTAGGAAACAAATCAGTGGTGACGCCAGCGGCTTCATGCCGCATCAGATCATCACGGCTTAGATAGAGAATTTTCGGGTCAGCGACACTGGCCTTGCGCAGCCATTGTTCAAACCCAACCGCGTGATGAATATCCTCCGGAATCAGCTTGTCGTAAAAAGCAGCAATCAGCTCTTCATCAACCAGCACGTCCAGACGACGTGACTTATGTTCCAGATTTTCTATCTCGCGTATCAGCTTCTGGTTGTGCGCAAAAAATGGCGCCCGGGTCTCGAAATCGCCATCGACCAGCGCGCTGCGTATAAAAATCTCGCGCGCCTGCTGCGGATTGATTTTGCCGAAGTCTGTTCTGCGTTGACTGTAAACCACCAGACCATGCAAGGTCGCTCGTTCATACGCTGAGACCTGGCCGCTCTTTTTTTCCCAACGCGGATCACCCCAGGATTTTTTCAGCAGATGCCCGCCGACTTTCTCCAGCCATTCCGGCTGTATCTGTGCCAGTGTGCGTGCATACAGCCGTGAAGTATCCACCAGCTCACCGCCCATCACCCAGCGACCTGCTTTTTTCAGTAAGCTCGAACCTGGCCACAGATAAAAACGAATACCGCGCGCGCCAAGATACTGCGGCTCATCATCGGCCTTGTAACCAATATTACCGAGCAAGCCAGTCAACAACGCGAGATGCAGTTGTTCGTAGGTCGCTGGTGATTCGTTTATGCGCCAACCCTGCTCGCGCACAATGGTGAGCAACTGCGAATGCACATCACGCCATTCACGCAGGCGCAGCTGCGACAAAAACTGACTACGGCATTGCTCGCTCAACTGGCGATTGGATTGTTTTTGGGCGATCGCCTCTTCAAACCAGGTCCAGATTTTCAGATAACTAATGAACTCTGATTTTTCATCAGCAAATTTTTTGTGGGCTGCATCAGCGGCTGCTTGCACATCGACGGGCCGGTCACGCGGATCCTGAACCGACAGTGCTGCAGCAATAATCAGCATCTCACCCAGACACTGATGGTCACGTCCCGCGAGAATCATTCTGCCCACCCGCGGGTCCATCGGCAGTCGCGCCAGCTGACGACCCAGCTCGGTCAGTTCCAGCGCTTCGTTAACTGCACCAAGCTCCTGCAACAACTGATAACCATCGGCAATCGCACGACCTAGCGGTGGCTCGATAAACGGAAACTGCTCCACATTGCCTAGCTTTAGCGACTTCATACGCAAAATCACGGCCGCGAGCGAAGAACGCAGAATTTCGGGTTCGGTAAATTTTGATCGCTGCAAATAATCCTGCTCGTCGTACAGGCGAATGCAGACACCCGCCGCCACTCGACCGCAGCGTCCGGCGCGTTGATTAGCCGCCGACTGCGCAATAGCCTCGATCTGCAGTTGCTCAACTTTGTTGCGATAGCTGTAGCGTTTGACACGCGCCGTGCCCGCATCGACCACGTAACGAATTCCGGGCACCGTAAGCGAAGTTTCTGCGACATTGGTTGCCAACACGATGCGTCGCGCGTTACTTGTTTTGAATACGCGTTCCTGCTCCTGCGCCGACAGACGCGCAAACAGCGGCAAGATCTCGACATGCGGTGGATGATGTTTGCGTAGCGCTTCGGCAGCATCACGTATTTCTCGCTCGCCGGGCAAGAAGACGAGAATGTCGCCGGGACCGACTAAAGCGAGCTCATCGACGGCATCAACGATCGCCTCCATCAGATCACGCTGCTCGCGACTGCGTGCGGCACTCGTGTTGGATGTTGCCGTCGCTTTGGCCTGAGTATTTTGCTCCACCGGCCGTTCCACAGGTCTGTATCGCACT
Organism: Bordetella parapertussis; assembly: GCA_945867725.1. GTDB lineage: Bacteria > Pseudomonadota > Gammaproteobacteria > Burkholderiales > Burkholderiaceae_D > Pernthalerella. The sequence goes on along the minus strand of CAMBJI010000004.1, from coordinate 18,053 downwards.
TCCACCGGATACAAGCGTCCCGATACTTCAATTACTGGCGCCGGTTTACCTGCATGCTCAAAATGTTTCGCGAAACGGTCAGCATCAATGGTGGCCGAGGTTATGATGATTTTCAGATCCGGCCGGCGTGGCAGCAACTGCTTCAGATAACCCAACAGAAAATCAATGTTCAGACTGCGCTCGTGAGCCTCATCAATAATCAGCGTGTCGTATTGCCGCAGCAGCGGATCACCCTGCGTCTCGGCAAGCAGAATGCCGTCGGTCATCAGCTTGACCCACGCGCCCTCGGACATGGTGTCATTGAAACGTACTTTGTAACCCACATGCATGCCGGGCGGCGAGCCGAGTTCCTGCGCGATACGCTTGGCCGTTGAAGAGGCAGCGATGCGACGTGGCTGGGTGTGGCCAATCATGCCGAGTTCGCCGCGCCCCAGAGACAGACAAATCTTGGGTAGCTGCGTGGTTTTGCCAGAGCCTGTCTCGCCGCAGACGATGATGACCTGATGCTGCCGCAAGGCCGCCATGATGTCCTCGCGCCGGCCCGATACGGGCAGCTCATCAGGAAAACTGATCGCCGGCAGCGGATGACGCACTGGAATCGGTTTCGGGCGGGGAGCGTGGGGCGCGTGGACAGCGTGAGGCGCTGAAGCTACAGGCCGCGCAGGTCGTGCTTTTTTTGGGGAGTCGGGTGCAGACATGTCGGAGCGAATTATAATGCGCCCCATGGATAACCCTACCCAGTTCGTCGCGTGGCTACGCTCGGTCGCGCCTTACATTCACGCATTCCGCGGAAAAACCTTTGTGGTCGCCTTCCCGGGCGAGCTGGTGCGGGCGGGCGCACTACCCGTATTGGCGCATGACCTGTCGCTGTTGCACGCGCTGGGGATCAAGGTCGTCATCGTCTACGGTTCACGGCCGCAGGTGGAAGAACAGCTGGCCTTGCGCAATGAACAGTCGCGCTTTCATAACGGTCTGCGCATCACGGATGCAGTCGCCCTGGAGTGCGCCAAGGAAGCAGCGGGCGAACTCCGACTGGATATTGAAGCAGCATTCAGCCAGGGACTGCCCAACACGCCGATGGCCAATGCGGCGATTCGCGTAATCTCAGGTAATTTTGTTGTCGCCCGTCCGATGGGCATTATTGACGGTGTCGATCTCGAACATACCGGCCTCGCGCGCAAGATTGCTTACGAAACCATCCATCCCATTTTGGACAACGGAGGTTTGGTGCTGCTTTCGCCGCTGGGCTTCTCGCCCACCGGCGAGGTTTTCAATCTAGCCATGGAAGATGTCGCTGTGGCAGCCGCCATATCACTGCGTGCCGACAAACTGATCTTCATCACTGAAACGCCCATGATGACGGATGCCGGCGGTACCGCGATTCATGAAGTATCAGTCCATCAGGCGCAGGCCGTTATTGAATCCGCTTGCTTGCCCGCGGATGCTGCCTACTACTTTTCCAATGCGATCCGCGCCTGTCAGTCGGGCGTACCGCGCGCTCACATTGTGCCGTTCTCGACCGATGGCTCAGTCTTGCTCGAAATTTTTACGCACGATGGCGTAGGTACGATGGTGTCAGCCCAGAATCTGGAAAGCTTGCGCGAAGCCAGCATTGAAGATGTCGGCAGCATTCTTCGTCTGATCGAACCTCTGGAAGCAGATGGCACGCTGGTGAAACGCGGTCGCGAACTGATCGAACGCGAGGTGGACTATTTCTCGGTCATTGAGCATGACGGTGTGATTTTCGGTTGCGCCGCACTCTACCCCTTCCCCGCCGAGAAAATGGCCGAGATGGCCTGCCTGACAGTGAGTCCTGACTCTCAGGCGCAAGGTGATGGGGAACGTTTGCTCAAGCATCTGGAAAATCGTGCGCGAGCCGCCGGATTCAAAAAACTATTTGTACTCACAACCCGCGCCGCCCACTGGTTTCTCAAGCGCGGATTCACCAATGCCAGCCTGGATGATTTACCCAAGGACCGGCAAAACATGTACAACTGGCAGCGCAAATCGCTCGTGCTAATCAAAAATCTTTGAACTGGAGATATCAATGACTCGGATGGTCCACTGCATCAAGCTCGGCAAAGAAGCCGAAGGACTGGATTTCCCCCCCTATCCCGGCGATCTGGGTAAAAAAATCTGGGAAGGTGTATCCAAGGAAGCCTGGGGCGCCTGGCTCAAGCACCAGACCATGTTGGTCAATGAAAACCGCCTGAATCTGGCCGATGTGCGCGCGCGAAAATATCTGGCGACGCAAATGGAGAAGCATTTCTTCGGCGAAGGTGCCGATGAGGCACAGGGATATGTGCCGCCTTCGGAGTGAGTCCGATGTTGCACTGAGATCCGAGACTCACCCTTGCAAGCCCGCATTTTCCATGCGGGCTTTTTTCATTGCAGTGTCAAGTGAGGCCAGGCAATTATGCAGTCGTGAAAATTGGCGAAACCGGTGGGTGGTAACACCGCGCTACCGAAACTCCAATCGTCTGACACCCGTGCTTGTGCCAAGCAGACAGACTGATGCACCACGGATAGCGAACAAGCCCACGCTGACCACGCCGGGGATGTCATTGATCTTGCTTTCCATGACGGATGGCTCCGTGATCTGCATGCCGCCCGCATCAATGATGTAACAGGCATTGTCGGTGATGTAGGGTTGGCCGTCCTTCATCCGCAGCACGGGCATGGCACCCATCGCCGAGAGATATTTGCTCACTGACTGCGCAGACATCGGTATGACCTCGACAGGGAGCGGAAACGTCCCCAGCACGTCAACCAGTTTGGAACCATCAGCAATACACACAAATCTGTCGGCGACGGAGGCGACGATCTTTTCGCGGGTAAGCGCACCGCCGCCGCCTTTAATCATTGCGCCCTGATGATTGATTTCATCCGCACCGTCGATGTAGACGGGCATAGCGTCGATGTCGTTCAGGTCAAACACCGGAATACCGTGCGACCTCAACCGGGTTGCGGTAGCTTCCGATGAGGCAACCGCGCCCTTGATACGGTCGCGGATCTTGCCTAACTCATCAATAAAAAAATTGGCGGTTGAACCGGTGCCCACGCCGATGATCCCGCCGTCCACCACATAGTCGAGCGCGGCACGTGCTACCGCTTGTTTGAGTTCATCTTGCGTCATTAACATCGCCTCAGTATTCGAAGGCGATATTTTATCGGATGCACCAGTACTACCGGCTGAATCAGGATGAATTCAACCAATCAGCAATTTCACGACTCAAGCTGGTGCTGCATTCGCAACCAGATACTGCGCCAGCGAGGCCTTGTCATGCAAATTAAGCTTGCGATACAAATGGGCGAGCTGATTGCGCACGGTGTGATGCGATACACCTAACTCCCGTGCAATCTGCTTGTGACTCATGCCGGAAGCAAAGCGCCGAGCCACGACAAACTCACGCGGTGTCAGGATTTCCATCGCATTCACTGGGCGGATACGGCACAAGTGCCCCCCCTGTTGTCTGACCAGCGTGATTTCGATTTGCGTGCCGCGATAGGGTTTACCAGTCAACAGGAGCTCCATTACCTCGTCCGGTATCGTCTCGGGTTCCAGTTCGGGCCACTCCCGCTCCAGCAAACTGAAAAACCGCGGATCGGCGATTTCCACCGCCCCTTCAGCGGTGATCAGACCCGAGGCCATGCCACGGTCATTACTGCTTTTGCCCGTATTGCGTTCAATAGCGCGTGCCTGATTGATCACCAGCGCACGAGAAAAATGCGTCCACAAACCATGAAGGCAAGCAGCATCACTTTCGGCAAAACGTACATCGTGCTTGCGATACAGAACAATCCAGCGAGCTGGGCTGACCTTTTCCGGGTCATCCCCGTGGACGATGAGATGACACAGCCCCAGTTCTTCGGCCATGGTTCGCACGCCAGTTAACTCTCGCCCTTTCGCTTTGGCACGTTTGCCATGCCGGCTCTTGCGGTACAGTTCCCGGATGCCACCCCGCGACGGCGCCAAGGGCGCGTTGCGAAATCCCTTGGCGACCGGATCGTCGCGAAGCGATGCTTGCCCTCTCGCAGCTTGTGGCTCGATGACAGCCGCCGAGCTATCCGCCGTCAATAAGCCCTTCGCAGCTGTTTTGCGCGCGTTCCCGCCGGTGCCGAAGATCGCACCATCAAAACGTATCCATGTCTGTAATAAACCAATCGCCTGATTGAGAAATTGATCGGGCGCCGCGTACTCCGCGAGGGCGTACAAGTCTCTGACCGTGCTTGAAAATACTTGCAAGAGAACCTCCTACGTGTCCGTTGTTGTGGGGATTTTTGTTCGGATAGCGCACGACATTACTAAAGAGACAACTTATTTTATTGAATTTGCAACAAAAAAGCTGCATTTTTGAACAAAGTTGTTGTTAATCGGACAATTAAAGATATTTGCCCAGAGGGAACTGCAGCGCATTACGAGCCATCAAGACGGCGCAGCATCAAAAATTATGAAATTGGCGTACCCGCCCCAAGCTACTTGGGGGGGTGGTGCAGGTATCATCTCGACGAACGCGCGATTGCGCCCTTTTACTGTTGCATTAGCCTTGCTTGACCAACACTCCCGACCCCCGAAAGATCGTCACGTGAAGTCCACACCCACTCGCACGCTTCCAGAGAGCAACTCACCCGCCTTGTCCGCGCTGACGCAGCATGCGACCGAGGCTCGCTCATGGGCTTTGGGTGATTTGTTCAAACAAGACGCCGGGCGTGCTCAGGTATTTTCGATTGAAGCCGCGGGACTCTTACTTGATTTTTCGAAAAATCATCTGCGTCATGACACCCTGAATCTGCTCGCCGATTTTGCCCGAGAGCGCGGGGTTGAAACCCTGCGGGATGCCATGCTGGCTGGCGAACGCATCAACACCACCGAACACCGCGCCGCGCTACATACGTGCTTGCGGCAACCACCGAACACCAGTTTTCTTTTCGATGGCCAAGACATCACCGCCGACATTCAGGCGGTACTGTCGCGCATGTCTTTCTTCGCAGAAAAAATCCGCGATGGCAGCTGGAAGGGCTACAGCGGTCAGCGCATCACGGATATCGTCAACATCGGGATTGGCGGCTCAGATCTGGGGCCGGCAATGGCCTGCGCTGCGTTACGCCCCTATGCATACCCCGATCTGCGCTTGCATTTTTTGTCCAATGTCGATGGACATGCCGCCGATGCGATGCTGTCGGCGCTGAATCCGCAGACCACGCTGTTCATCGTCGCCTCCAAAACATTCACCACCATGGAGACCATGCACAATGCCGCGACCGCACGCACCTGGCTGCTGCAACACGCACAACCTGATGATCTGGCTAAGCATTTCGTTGCCGTCTCCACCAATACAGATGCCGTACGCGAATTTGGTATTGATCCGGTCAACATGTTCCCCTTCTGGGACTGGGTCGGCGGACGCTACTCCATCTGGTCGGCGATCGGTCTGCCGCTGCTAATTGCGATTGGTATCGAGGCCTTCAGAGAATTTCTGGCCGGTGCGCATCGCATGGATGAACATTTCCGTACGGCGCCGCTGGGTGCCAATATGCCAGTCGTATTAGCGCTCACAGGTTTTTGGTATCGCCAGTTTTTTGGCACTACCTCGCAACTGATCGCACCCTATCATCAGGACTTACATCTCTTTCCTGCCTACCTGCAGCAACTGGAAATGGAGAGTAACGGCAAGCAGGTCACCCGCGATGGCAAACCTGTTGCTATGCCGACGGCGCCAGTCACATGGGGAAGCGTGGGCACTAATGGACAGCATGCTTATTTTCAGTTGCTGCATCAGGGCACAGATTTGATTCCCGTCGATTTCATCATTGCGCTGACACCCGCACATCCCTATAAAGATCAACACAAGGCGCTGCTGGCAAATGCAGTGGCGCAGGCAGAAGCCCTGATGTGCGGCAGCGGTAGCGGTAGCAGTAGCGGTAATGGTAGCGATGCCACGCTGCCACCGCATCGGGTTTTTACAGGCAACCGCCCAAGCAATATGTTGGTGTTACCGGCGCTGGATCCGGCCGCATTGGGCGCGCTAATTGCGCTATACGAACATAAAACCTTTGTGCAAAGCGTACTGTGGAATATCAACAGCTTTGACCAATGGGGTGTCGAGTTGGGCAAGACCCTCGCTCACCGAATTCTTGACGAGCTCAATGATGCCGCACCCATTACAAGCCATGACAGCTCCACCGCAAGTCTGATCAAGCGCATCCAGAACGCGCTCAAGTCATAATCTGCTCGCGAACATAAGCCTCAACATCCTCTTATTTTTTGTATAAAACCATACTGACCGCCATGAACCAGCTCGAGCAGTTAAAGCAATACACCACCGTCGTCGCTGATACCGGTGATTTTCAATCCATCGAGGCCTTCACCCCACGTGATGCAACCACCAATCCCTCGCTGATACTCAAGGCCGTACAAAAGCCCGCTTATCAGCCTCTGCTGGCCGAAACCCTTCAAAAGCACAAGGGAAAATCTACCGACGAGATGGTGGACCACCTGCTGATCGCGTTCGGATTGAAAATTCTAGCGCTGATACCGGGACGCGTATCCACCGAAACCGATGCACGACTGTCCTTTGATACCGAAGCCACGATTGCCAAAGGCCGCCACCTGATTGCGCTATACGAAGCAGCCGGCATCTCACGCGAGCGCGTACTGATCAAGATCGCATCGACCTGGGAGGGCATACGCGCGGCGCAAGTACTGGAGAAGGAAGGCATTCACTGCAACATGACGCTGCTGTTTTCACTGCCGCAGGCAGTGGCTGCCGCTGATGCGGGTGCGAAACTGATTTCGCCGTTTGTGGGGCGAATTTATGATTGGTATAAAAAATCGACGGGCGAGAACTACACCGGCGACAACGACCCCGGTGTGCAATCGGTGGCCAACATCTATGCGTATTACAAAAAGTTCGGCTACGCGACCGAAATCATGGGTGCGAGCTTTCGTAACACCGGGCAGATCCTGGCGCTGGCCGGTTGTGATTTACTAACGATCAGTCCGGAATTATTGCAGCAACTGGCCGATACTGATGGGCCGGTGGAACGTCGGCTCTCCCCAGACAAAGCCACCCAATCGGATATCAAGCGGCTGAGTTTTGATGAGAAAGGTTTTCGCTTCGCCCTGAATGACGATGCGATGGCGACTGAAAAGCTGGCAGAGGGTATTCGGCTGTTTTGTGCGGATGCGATCAAGCTGGAAAACCTGATTGAAACCACGGCCTGAACCAGATACCTCATGCAGTAGCCGTATTTTCTGCACTCGACAACAATTTGAACTGATTGTATTTTTTCAGCAGATACTCGGCAGCCATAAGGGCGTCCGGATCCGCTCCGACCAACTTTACGTCAGCAGAAAATTTCTTGTGCGTATAGCTCGCATAAGACATACATTCATCAGAAAAATAGATATCTCTAAATTTAAGCTCACCGAGAAGTCCCCGCTTGCTTGAGTTAATGTAAGCACGCTGAAAGTCTTCAAATCGACGCTGACCTGTAACAATCTGATTCGCAGCCAGATCAGCCATATCCGAAATATTTCTGCTTCCGATGATCTGTGATCGTTGGCGCGTCAGATTTTGAATAATTGATTTATTGTTGACTTTTATTTCTTTGACATCATCAGAAAGATCAAAACTATGGCTGGTTTTCATATTGGCCAGCGCTGTAATCAGCTTAATCGCATTATCGATTTCTTCAAGGTCGGTGTATGACTCATCATCTGCGGTTACCGTCCGCATTTGGGGTTGCACAGGGCTAGGGTGTTTGCTTGACGAAGAACCGTCTGACTGCCAAATCCGAGCCAACGCAGCCAGGCCAGATTGCATTATCGAGCTGCTTAAACCAATAAATGTACGAAGTTGCTCCTGGTGCCTGCCATCGGCATTAACCAGTCGGATAATAGCTAATTGCTCGGGCGCCACCGGAACTGGCTCGACCTTGGGCGCAGCGGCTGTTTGTCGCGGCGGCGGCGCAGCCGGCTCCGGAGGCGACGAAAATCCATCTTTTTTACGGGCTGCCTCAGCCGCAGCATCCCTATTGAGACTCCATTTACTCAGATACTCTGCCGCCTCCTTTTGATCCGGCGTTATAGAGTCATTAAACTTGACCATCGCGGCGAAGCCCAGCAGTTCGACATTCGTCAGATACTTTCCGTTTTTCTCAAGAATGAATCGCTCCTTGTTGTCTCTACGCTCAATAAATTTATTAACAAACTCGTTGAATTCCCACTCACCCGGTTGCAACTGCTCTTTTGCTTTTGTTATCTGCTCAGCTTCGGCACGTTCTGCCTGCCTTCTTGGGGCCTCCTCAGCACTGCCCTCCAGTGATATTTTTCGTGACCTGAGATACTTGGCCGCAGCCACCTCAATCGCTGAGGGCGATGTCGAGAAGGTTTTTTTTGTTAGATTATCTTCGTCAATTATTTTTCTTGCAAACTCAAGCGATTCCGGCTGAAAAAAAGGTGACCCCAGAGACTCCAGGCCAACAAAATCTCTATCTTCATACAATTTAAAAAACTGTAGGAAAAGCTCTTCACCTTTTGATATTTTCGGCACAATATCTTCGAAGCTGATTTGCTCTTCCTCGATCACCGGATTATCCGTGACAAGCGGCGACGGAAATTCAAGCGCTTTTCTTTCAGGCTCAAAGGAAGGCCTGTTCTTTCTGAGGACAAACGCAGCTGCCGCGTAATCTGATCGATCGTCTTCTGTAGTGATTGATTTATCTGGCAAATTTTCGTAATTATTCCAATGAATTTTAGCGATATCTAGAACCTCATCCGAAAACACATTGTTCGCATTAGGCCAGTCATTGTTTCTCAAAAAACTTCCTATGAAATTTTTCGTTTTCTCAAAATCCTCTTTGGCTGCAGCAATTTTATTAGCCTGATTTTTGGCTTCTTTTTCAGCTTCCGTTTCAATTTCTGTTGCGCTCGGGAGATTAGTATTGATTATTGAATTTTCAGTCGTGGACTCCGCAGGTTTTGACCAGAGCGATCTGATGCTTTCAAATATCCACAGAATCGCCTGCTCAACTAAAGTCAGTCCAACGTGAGACCGGGCTGCGGCTGCGGCATCTTCCCGGACAGAAGAATTCTGACGAGCCTCATCGCTGATTTGATTGACACCGCGCTTTACGTAGATAACTTTTACTGGCCCATCGTCCATATCACGCTGATTGACTCGATCGTAGCCAAGCCAATCCATGAATTTTTGCACAACATCCATACATCCTCCGGTGGAAAATTCTTCCATCAATGATGCATAAGGCGATCCTGTCAGTGGCGCATCAATTTGCGTGGGTAAGTTACTAGTTCAGCGTAGGCAGTGTTGCCAAATCCGATGAGAGGCGCACGTATCACACCGCATCAGTGGAAGTTGAGGCGATTTCCGTTATTTGCCTGTCTGGTCAGCTTGGCTGACTTCAATAGATCAGCCGAATGGCCAAGGGTTGAAACTGAAATACCCCAGAAGAAACACGGCCAGCGCAAGTAAAAATTTCTTCCAGTCATGTTTCATGGTCGGGATATCCAGTCAGGAATCAGATCACGCCATCAGCGCGGAATTGAGCAATTTGATCAGGCAGGTAGCCCAACGACTCAAGCACCGTCTGATTATGCTCACCTAACTCCGGCCCCAGCCAGCGCGTGCCGCCCGGTGTTTCAGACATTTTGGGGGTGACCGCCGGCATTTTGATCGGCGAACCATCTCTGAACGCATGCTGCTCGAACATTTGACGCGCGAGGAATTGCGGGTCTTGCAGCATGTCGCGTACCGAGTAGATTTTTGACACCGGCACATCGGCTGCCTTGAGCACTTCCAGCGCCCTATCAATCGGCTGCTGGCTGCACCAAGACTGGATCGCACCATCAATCTCCGCAACGCGTACGACGCGTCCGGCATTGTGGGCGAGTTCAGGGTCATCGGCCATGTCGTCCCGCCCAATCGCACGCATGAGCCGCTTGAAAATCGCATCGCCATTGCCAGCAACAACGATGTTTTCGCCATCGGCCGTGGTGTAGGTATTGGAAGGCACGATGCCGGGCAAGGCACCACCGGTCCGTTCGCGAATGACACCGGCATGGTCATACTCCGGTACCAGCGATTCCATCATATTGAATACCGCTTCATACAAGGCCACATCAACCATCTGCCCCTGCCCCGCTTTGCAGTCCTTACCTGTTTTTCCATTCCAACGACCACCCGTCACATCCCGATGGCGTAACGCCATCAGCGCACCGATAGCGCCGTGCAGCGCGGCTATTGAGTCACCAATAGAAATACCAATACGTACCGGCGGGCGATCTGCGTGACCCGACACATAACGTATGCCACCCATCGATTCACCAATGGCACCAAAACCTGGTGCATCACGCATCGGACCGGTCTGCCCATAGCCGGATAGCCGCACCATGATCATCGCGGGATTAATCGCGCGCAGCTGTTCGTAACCGAGATTCCATTTCTCGAGTACGCCGGGGCGGTAGTTCTCGATGATGATATCGGCATCCAATGCGAGCTGGCGCGCGATGTCCTGCGCGCGCGGATCTTTCATATTGAGTGTGATGCTTTTCTTGTTGCGGCTCTGAACGCTCCACCACAGCGAGTTACCGTCTTTGAGCACACGCCACTGGCGTATCGGATCACCGCCATCAGGTGATTCGACCTTGATGACTTCGGCACCGAATTCAGCCAGCATGCGCGAGCAGAATGGACCGGCGATCAAGGTACCCAACTCAAGTACCTTGATACCTGCAAGTGGACCCTGTGGAACAGACTTTTTTTCCATGCGAAGACTTGGTGGAAGAAAATACGATCAGGTTGAACGACGATCCAGCATGGCGCGCGCGATGGTGCCGGCATCAACATATTCGAGTTCGCCACCCACTGGCACGCCACGCGCGAGTCGGCTAACCTTCAATCCCCGCGCCTTGAGGGTTTCACTGATGTAGTGGGCTGTCGCTTCGCCTTCATTCGTGAAGTTGGTCGCCAACACGACTTCGGTAACTACGCCATCGGTGGCACGCGCAATCAGTTTATCGAGATGCAGATCTTTGGGGCCGATACCATCAAGCGGTGACAATCTGCCCATCAATACAAAATACAAGCCCTTGAAGGTCAGTGTCTGCTCGATCATCAGTTGATCACCGGGCGTTTCAACCACGCACAACTGCGTGGCATCGCGCTCGCTATCAAGGCAGGTTTCGCAGATATCATTTTCAGTGAACGTATTACAGAGCCCGCAATGCTTCACGCGCTCGACTGCCTCCGACAAAGCTCGGGACATCAGCGCAGCACCCTCTCGATCGTGCTGCATCAAATGATAAGCAATGCGCTGCGCGGATTTCGGCCCGACACCGGGCAGGCGACGCAGCGCCTCGGTCAGGAAATCCAGGCTGGATGGATTTTTCAAGCGCTGCGCGTGATCAGAATGGCAGTTTGAAACCAGGCGGCAGCGGCAATCCCGCTGTCATACCGGACATTTTTTCGTTTGATGTGGCTTCGGCTTTACGCACCGCGTCGTTGAATGCGGCTGCGACGAGATCTTCCAGCATGTCTTTGTCTTCACCCAGCAGTGAGGGATCGATGGTGACGCGCTTGACATCATTTTTGCAGGTCATGATGACCTTGACCATACCCGCGCCCGCCTGACCTTCGACTTCGATCGTCGCTAGCTGATCCTGCATTTTTTTCATGTTGTCCTGCATCGCCTGAGCTTGTTTCATCAGACCGGCAAGTTGGCCCTTCATCATGATGGACTCCTCTATTCAATAAAGTTAAACAGGTTTGATCGAACCCGGCACGATGGTGGCACCGAATTCGCGTATTAAGGTTTGCACAAACGGGTCATCATTGAGCGTTTGCTCGGCCAGCTGTTGCCGTCGCGCCTGCTCGGCCACCGATGCCGCGTGCGCGGTGCGCGTGACGTTACCGATTTCAGTCTCTAGCCTCACCGTTTTTTCAAAATAATCGCTCAGTGCAGCGGCCAATTTGTCGGCACTCCCCGCTGACAGCAGTGTTTCAACTGGTACGCGCAGTTTCATGATGCGCACGTGCTCCGCTTCTTCGCTACCGAGCAATTCACTTTGTGTGGCCAGCTGCTGCGCCACGCCTTTGAGGGGCAGTTGTCTGACCAGTGCTGGCCAGTCAATCGCACCGACTAAGGCTGGCGCCGATACGTTTTCAGGTGACGTCGTTACGATTTCAGCGGGCTGCTCAGTTTTTTTTTGAGCGGTATCGCCCTCGGTACTATCGCGACCGGCTAGATCGGCAGCGGGTTCAGACAAAAAATCATCTTGCGGTGCGACCGCTTTTGCGGCTGACTTGCCGCCACGTGCTGCCGCCAGCGCCGCCATGGCGGGACCGACGGGTTTCTTATCCGGAGTCGTGTTCTTTGCGGATGGCTCTACCGGCACGGAACGTGTTGACGGGACAGATGCAGCGACTTGTTTTGCGGTTGAAGCAAGCGGAGCAACACGAGGCGCTGCCTGAGGTGAAGCGTGACCTTGTGCAGTGTGACCTTGTGCAGCGCGACCTTGCGCACCGCCCGGTGTTGCAGCCGACGACACCGGCGCAAACGCCAGCATCCGCAACAGCGTCATCGTAAACCCGGCGTATTCATCCGGCGCCAAACCGAGTTCATTGCGACCATGCACGACGATCTGGTAACAGAGCTGAATATCCTCCGGCGTAAATACTGACGCCAAACGCAATATATCTTCGCGCTCGGGTAATTCATCAGGAATCGCAGCGGGTACCGTCTGCGCAATCGCGATGCGGTTAAGCAGCGTCCCAAGATCTTGCAGTGCATTGTTGAACGACAGACTGCGCGTGGCCATGTCATCGGCGACCGCAAGCAATGCAACACCATCCTGCGCGGACAGCGCATCCAGCAAACCAACGAGATAGCTGTGATCCAGCGCGCCGAGCATGCCTTGTACTGCATCGAGCGTCACCTGACCAGCGGCATAGGCAATCGCCTGATCGGTCAGCGACAAGGCATCGCGCATGGATCCTTGCGCGCCTTGCGCGAGCAATCGCAAAGCGGGTGACTCGAAACTAATCTGCTCTTGCGCAAGGATGTTTTCAAGATGGCTGACAATGCCCGCCGGTGCCATTTGTTTTAGATTGAATTGCAGACAACGAGACAGTACCGTGACCGGGATTTTTTGCGGATCGGTGGTGGCAAGAATGAACTTGACGTGCTCAGGCGGCTCTTCCAGTGTTTTCAGCATCGAATTGAATGCCTGATTGGACAGCATGTGCACCTCGTCGATCATGTAGACCTTAAAGCGTGCATTGGAAGGGGCATAGACAGCCTGCTCGAGCAGCTGCGCCATATCGTCAACACCGCGATTGGATGCAGCATCCATTTCAATATAGTCAACGAAACGCCCCGCATCAATTGCCACACAGGCTTCGCAGACACCACAAGGATGCGCGGTAATGTCACCCTGACCATCGCTGCCCTGACAATTGAGCGATTTAGCCAAAATGCGCGAGAGCGTAGTCTTGCCGACACCTCGGGTGCCGGTAAAGAGGTAGGCGTGATGCAGGCGCTTTTGCTCCAGCGCGTGCGTCAGCGCACGCACGACGTGCTCCTGACCGACCAGACTGTCGAAATTTTTCGGGCGATATTTGCGTGCTAGAACCTGATAAGACATGTCCGGCGCCATCAAGGATGAGTCAGGCATTTTACCCGAGAGGCTGCACGCGACACTCGAATGAGGCTGATGAGATGAAATGCCAGAACAAAGGCAAGGGACGAACGGAATAACTGCGAAGAAATCGAGGCGAGCCTTGTCTGCGGCACTTGCGGGGAATGGCTGTGGCTGCTTCGTTCCCGACCTGACCAGGTTGACCAAGCCACAATGCGCAGGGGCCCGCCGCTGCGGATTTTAGCAGTATTCATCGTGCAGAAACCGCGCCGCGCTCTCAATAAGATTTGCAATGCCTGATTTCAAAAGCCTAATTCCGTCCACAAGGCATCCACGCGTGCTTTGACTTGCGCATCCATCGTGATGGTTCGTCCCCACTCGCGGTTGGTTTCACCGGGCCATTTGTTGGTGGCATCAATACCCATCTTGCTACCCAGACCACTCACGGGCGAAGCAAAGTCCAGATAATCAATCGGCGTGTTGTCCACCAAGGTTGTGTCGCGGATCGGATCAACGCGGGTCGTGATGGCCCAGATCACTTCTTTCCAATCGCGAATGTTCACATCTTCATCTACCACCACGATGAACTTGGTATACATGAACTGCCGCAGAAAACTCCAGACACCAAACATCACGCGCTTGGCGTGACCCGGATAGGATTTTTTCATCTGCACGACCGCCATACGGTAGCTACAGCCCTCAGGCGGCAGATAGAAGTCCGTAATCTCGGTAAATTGTTTCTGCAGCAGCGGCACAAACACTTCATTGAGTGCGACGCCCAATATGGCCGGCTCATCAGGCGGTTTGCCTGTATAGGTCGAGTGATAGATGGGATCGCGACGCATAGTAATGCGGTCCACGGTGAACACCGGAAACCAGTCCTGCTCATTGTAATAACCGGTGTGGTCGCCAAACGGCCCTTCGAGCGCATGCTCGTAGCCTGTGCGTGGCCGGGCGGGCGCGCCCTCAGGTAGCGGCGCGATCTGGCTGGCATCTTCAGGATAAATATGCCCCTCGAGCACAATCTCGGCGGAGGCCGGTACGCGCAGCTCGCTGCCCATAGCCTTGACCAGTTCAGTACGGCTGCCGCGCAGGAGTCCGGCGAACTGGTATTCAGACAAACTGTCGGGCACGGGCGTCACCGCCCCCAGTATGGTGGCCGGGTCAGCGCCCAGCGCGACGGCGATGGGATAGGGTTTACCGGGGTTCTGCAAACAATGCTCGCGAAAATCCAGCGCACCGCCCCGGTGGGCGAGCCAGCGCATGATGAGCTTGTTCGGGCCGATCACTTGCTGACGATAGATGCCCAGATTTTGGCGCTTCTTATTAGGGCCCCGGGTAATCACCAAACCCCAGGTAATTAAAGGCGCGATGTCACCCGGCCAGCAATGCTGAATGGGTAGGCGGGCGAGATCGACTTCACTCCCCTCCCAGACGATTTCCTGACACGGAGCCGAGCGGAGCTCGCGGGGCGCCATGTCCCAAACCGACTTGATCAATGAGCCCAGACCGAGCACATCGCGCAGACCTTTGGGCGGCTCAGGTTCTTTCAGGGCGGCGAGCAAGTGGCCTATTTTGCGCAACTCACTGACATCATCCGCACCCATACCCATGGCCACTCGCTGGGGGGTACCAAATAGGTTACCCAGTACTGGCATCGTGTGCCCAACCGGCTGAGTAAACAGCAAGGCAGGGCCGCCCGCACGCAAGGTGCGGTCACACAACTCCGTCATTTCTAAATAGGGGGAAACGGGCAAAGCCACTTCCGTTAGCTCGCCAGATTGTTTTAATTTGGCAATAAAATCCCGTAAATCGGAATATTTCATTGATGATTGACTTTTTTTGATGTGAAAGGTGATGGCTTAGCTAATGCCCACAAATACCTGATTTTACGAGGATTTGCTGCAATGCAACTGATTTTTCATAAGAATTAGTTATAGAAATTCATTTTTATAGTATTGACTCGATATATTCACCTGCCTACAATCCGGTCAAATTTCAAAGGCAGCCGTGCTGGAGCAAGTCCAGACCCTACGGGTAAATAGTCTGGCTGCCTGTCGTAGCGGAGTTGTGAACCAGAGGTGATTGTAAAGCGCCTCAGCAAAAGGGACACGAGCTGAACTCCAAACAAGATTGCTTGCGTCACCCTGTCCCAGGGGGCAAACAAGGCAACACCGGCGTTTGCAAAGTCCGTAGTCTGGCGGCAAACGATTTTTAGTATCGCGGTGAATTGAAGCACGAAGCACGAAACACGCTTGCAATTTGGCCTCATCTCAGAGTGCCTGACAAAACGTGACTGGTTACTTGCCATGCTTGCAACGGAGATTGCAGTATGGTCGGGTTTGACACCAGGCGGGTTTTGCCAGGCGCTTTGAGGGCCGCGATGATTCAGGAGGTACCATGAATAATCGACGTGAAATCACAGCGTTGGTCGGTGCAGGAAATGTTTCATTGCAGTTTGCTCAAGAGCACGACGACAAGATCGCTGTGCTGGACAGGGTGGTATCCACCGCCCGCCTCGGACTAATGGTCCTCGGCTTGGCATCCATGACGGCATTGACCGTGATGTTTTTCCGGCCCGAGTTAACCGATCAGGTGAAGGTCTTGTCGCCGTTCTGGACAGAACCTGCCAATGGTCGGATTACGACCCTGAACAAACTGAACCCGTCCGACAGCACAGGCGATTCGGTCACTATCACTACAGCGCCTGCCGAAGCCGAGATGCCGCCCGCCGCATTTTCTGCACCATCACTTGCAGCCCAGCAGCGCTTGACTGGCTGGCTGGCCAAGCGCCATCGCGTTGCCAATGCCGCCAGCAAAATGTTAGTGGATGCAGCCTGCACGACCGCCAAGCAAACGGATATCGATCCCTTGTTGATCTTGTCGGTAATGAGCATTGAGTCGCGCTTGAATCCCTTCGCCGAAAGTCCCATGGGTGCGCAGGGTCTGATGCAGGTGATGGCGAATGTTCACCGAAGCGCATTCGATGATCATGGCGGCACAAAAGTAGTCCAGGACCCGAATGCCAACCTGCGTGTCGGCGCCCTGCTTCTGAAAGAGTCTATCCGCAAGACAGGCTCGATTGAATCGGGTCTGAAACGCTATATCGGTGCGGATGATCTTCGCAGCGATGGCGGTTATTCAGTCAAAGTGCTGGGTGAATATGCCAGACTGCAAGCGGTAGCAAACGGCAGATACGTGGCAACGACGAAAGCACCTGCCAGCGCACCTTCACGAAGCATCGCTGAAAAATCGAAACAAGTTGTTGCTCAGCCGGCGTAATTGACGGCTGTGCCTCGTTAAAGAAAAACAGAGTAGTAGCACTCTGTACAAACAAAAGCCTCTGCTTTCTAAAGCAGAGGCTTTTGTTTTGGTATCCATATCTGGATGTCTCTGTATCTGACATCCACAGATTTCACGCGGGGTGCACCTTCAGCTCCGGATCCGCCGCTGGCCCAGGTAGCTCTCGAGGCGATGGACGGCTTCCTGCAAATTCTCCATCGATGTCGCATAGGACACCCGAATAAATCGCTCAACATTCTGCGTTCCAAAATCGAGTCCGGGCGTCATCACCACACCGGTGGCCTGCAACACATCACGCGTAAATGCATCGGCATCCTCAGAAAAACGACTGCAGTCAGCATAAATATAAAAAGCACCATCCGGCAGTACCGGTATCGTGAAACCGAGACGCTGCAATTCAGGCACAAGGTAATCACGACGACGCTTGAACTCACTTTTGCGTTGTTCGAAAATTGCCATCGACTCCGGCGTGAAACAAGCCAGCGCCGCTTGCTGCGCCAGCGTGGACGCACAGATGAAAAAATTCTGCGCCAGCTTTTCTACCGCCGCCATCATCGAGGGCGGCACCACGAGCCAGCCGAGACGCCAGCCAGTCATGTTGAAGTACTTTGAAAAACTGTTAATGACGATAATGTCTTCGCCCAGCGATAATGCAGAAAACGGCGGCGAATCATAGGACAGGCCCTGATAGATTTCATCCACCACCGTAAAACCACCTCGCTCGCGAACCAGTGCGGCGATATCACGCAATTCATTCGTCGCAATCGACGTGCCGGTGGGGTTGGAGGGTGACGCCAGTAACACACCGCGTGTTGAAGAGCTCCAGTGCTCGCGCACCATCGCTGCTGACAATTGAAAGCGTTGCGCTGGCCCGCTGGGAATCAAACGCGGCCTGCCTTCGAAGGCAGTGACGAAATGGCGATTGCAGGGATAACTGGGATCGGGCATCAGCACTTCATCATCGCGCCCGACCAATGCAGCACAAGCGAGTAGCAAGGCACCGGAGGCACCGGCCGTGATCACAATGCGCTCTGCCGCGACATCAACCCCAAAACGCAGTTGATAATGCGCAGCGATGGCCTCGCACAAAGCC
>CAMBJI010000003.1 GCA_945867725.1 Bordetella parapertussis | reverse complement strand
CTAGCGCCGCACGGCACGCAAGCGGATTGCCGGTATACGAATGCGAATGCAGGAAACCGCGTGCCATCTCGGGATGATAAAAAGCCTGATAGATGGTATCGGTCGTCATCACCAGCGACAGCGGGAGGTAGCCGCCGCTGATGCCTTTGGACAGACATAAAAAATCAGGCCAGATGCTCGCCTGCTCGCAAGCGAAGAAAGTTCCGGTGCGACCAAAACCCACGGCGATCTCATCCGCAATGAGATGCACGCCAAACTCATCACACAGCGCGCGCAGCTGTCGTAGATAGACAGGGTCATGCATCGCCATACCCACTGCACACTGCACCAAGGGTTCAACGATCACAGCAGCGATCTTTCCCGAGCGACGCTCGAGCAAGGTGCGCATTGCCTGTATCGCACGCGCGGCCACATCCACGGCGCTCTCGCCTAACTTTGCCTGACGCGCATCGGGACTCATCACCACATGCGCCTGCCGATACATACCACCATAGGCCTCGGTGAACACGGGCACATCGGTGACCCCCAAGGCGCCCACGGTCTCACCGTGATAACTACCTTGCAGGCAAACGAATTCCTGTTTTTCTGAACGTCCACTATTGCGCCAATAATGAAAACTCATTTTCAGTGCGATCTCGACCGCAGATGCACCATCGGATGCATAAAAGCAGTGGCCCAGAGCGTGGTTGGTTTTTGCTGCGAGGCGTTCAGACAACTGCACCACCGGTTCGTGAGTGAAACCGGCGAGCATTACATGCTCGAGTCGGTCGAGCTGGTCTTTCAGCGCCTCATTGATGCGAGGGTTCGCATGGCCGAATAAATTCACCCACCAGGAACTGACCGCATCAAGATAGCGCTGACCCTGATGGTCATACAACCACGCACCGCGCCCGTGACTGATGGCCACCAGCGGCATGGTTTCGTGGTGCTGCATTTGCGTGCAGGGATGCCAGACACTGGCCAGACTGCGCGTTACCCAATCGTCGGCGCTCTGCATCACATTCTGAACAGACCAAATTTTGTTTCAGGAATGGGCGCGTTGAGTGCTGCCGACAATCCCAACCCAAGTACGGTACGTGTGTCCGCCGGATCAATCACGCCATCATCCCAAAGCCGCGCGCTGGCGTAGTAGGGATGGCCCTGCAGTTCGTACTGCTCGCGGATGGGCGTCTTGAACGCGGCCTCTTCTTCCGCCGACCAGCTGCCGCCGCGTGCTTCGATGCCGTCGCGTCGCACTGTCGCCAGTACGCTGGCCGCCTGTTCGCCACCCATCACCGAAATGCGCGCATTGGGCCACATCCACAACATGCGTGGCGAGAAAGCACGTCCGCACATGCCGTAGTTACCGGCACCAAAGCTACCGCCAATGATTACGGTGAATTTTGGTACGGCGGCAGTCGCCACCGCAGTCACCATCTTTGCGCCGTGACGTGCGATGCCTTCGTTTTCGTATTTGCGGCCCACCATAAAGCCGGTGATATTTTGTAGAAAGATCAGCGGTATCTTGCGCTGACAGCAGAGCTCGATGAAATGCGCGCCCTTGACCGCAGACTCTGAAAACAAAATGCCATTGTTGGCGATCACGCCCACTGGCATGCCATACAGATGCGCAAAGCCGCATATCAGCGTGCTGCCAAAACGGGCTTTGAATTCATCAAACTCACTGCCATCCACAATGCGCGCAATCACCTCGCGCACATCATAGGGTTTGCGGGTATCGGTGGGAATCACACCATAGATTTCGCGCGTATCGAATTTCGGTTCGACACTTTCGCGCCGCTGCAATTGAGAAGACTTGCTGCGATTGAGGTGACCGACGATGTTGCGAGCAATCGAGAGCGCATGATGATCATCCTGCGCCAGATGATCAACCACACCAGAACGGCGGGTATGGACATCGCCGCCACCGAGATCTTCGGCACTGACCACTTCGCCGGTGGCTGCCTTGACAAGTGGCGGGCCGCCAAGAAAAATGGTGCCCTGATTTTTAACGATGATGGATTCATCACTCATGGCGGGCACATATGCACCACCCGCGGTACATGAACCCATCACGACGGCGATCTGGGGTATGCCTTGTGCCGACATCTGGGCCTGATTGTAAAAAATTCGGCCGAAATGTTCACGATCGGCGAACACATCATCCTGATTCGGCAAATTCGCACCGCCTGAATCGACCAGATAAATACAGGGCAAATGGTTCTGCTGCGCGATTTCCTGTGCGCGCAAATGCTTTTTCGCCGTCATCGGATAGTAGGTACCGCCTTTGACAGTCGCGTCGTTGCAGACGATCACGCACTCTTGTCCCTTGACGCGTCCTATGCCGGTGATGATGCCCGCCGATGGCGCGGCATTGTCGTACATATTGAATGCGGCGAGCTGAGAAAATTCAAGGAAAGGCGTACCGGGATCGAGCAACTGATTCACGCGCTCGCGTGGCAGCAGCTTGCCGCGACCCGTGTGTTTTTTACGCGCATCCTCGCCACCACCGAGCGCTAGTTTTTCGCAATGCGCACGCAGATCATCCACCAGCGCTTGCATCGCAGTGGCGTTGGCGATGTAATCGGCGGACCGGGGATTAAGTTTGGATTCAAGAACGGGCATGTTCACTGACCTTTGTCATTTTTTTCAAACGTACCATCGAGATAAAACCACTGCCCTGCCTCACGCACAAAACGACTGGTTTCGTGCAAGCGATGTCCGCGTCCACTCACACGACAACGCGCGACGAATTCGACGGTGGCCTCATCACCCTTTTCCTCGGCAGCACGCAGCTCGAGCTCTAGCCATTTGATCGACGCATCGGTCAGCTGATCCGTCGGGCAGGTGGATGGATGCCAGCTGGCCTTAAGGTAATCCTCATTGCCGGTCACATAGGCGGTATAGCGCGAGCGCATCAGCTGTTCCGCTGTTTCGGCACTTTGTTCTTTACTTAAAAAACGGCCACAGCATGCTTCCAGCGATGGCCCACCACAAGGGCAAGGCGTATTATTTTTACTCATCAAATTTATGCTAACGCACGACCAATCAGAATTTTTTGTATATCACTGGTGCCTTCATAGATCTGGCAAACGCGCACATCACGATAAATACGCTCCACCGGAAAATCTGCCAGATAGCCATAACCGCCATGAATTTGTATCGCCTCGCTACAAATCTGCTCAGCGACTTCACTGGCGAACAGCTTGGCCATCGCAGCTTCTTTCAGACAGGGCAAGCCCGCATCTTTCATGCTCGCCGCATGCCAAACCATCTGACGCGCTGCCTCAAGACGCGTAGCCATGTCGGCCAAGCGAAACTGCACTGCCTGATGCTCAAACAAAGGTTTGTCAAAGCTCTGTCGGTCTTTGGCATAGACCAGTGCCGCATCAAAGGCCGCGCGCGCCATACCCACCGATTGCGCAGCGATACCGATACGGCCACCTTCCAAACCGGACAAGGCGATCTTGTAACCCATGCCCTCTTCACCAATCATCTGATCGGCAGGCACACGGCAATTCTCGAAAATCAGCTGCGCGGTATCGGACGAATGCTGACCGAGCTTTTCTTCGACGCGCGCGACGATATAGCCGGGTGTATTCGTCGGTACCCAGAAAGCGCTGATGCCCCGCTTGCCGGCCGCCTTATCAGTGACAGCCAGCACGATAGTGACATCAGCATTTTTACCACTGGTGATGAATTGCTTGACCCCATTGAGCACATAACTGTCGCCATCCCGCGTGGCGGTTGTACGCAAGGCAGAGGCATCACTGCCGGCATGCGGCTCGGTCAGTGCGAACGCACCCAACATTTTTCCGGCGGCCAGCGGCATCAGCCATTGTTTTTTCTGTGCGTCGCTCGCGTAAGACATACCGATGCTGCACACCGGGCAGTTGTTGACGGAGATGATGGTGGAGGTGCCACCATCACCGGCGGCGATTTCTTCGATCACCAATGCCAGCGCAAGGTAATCCAGGCCCGCACCGCCGAGTGACTCAGGTACTGCAACACCAAATGCGCCTAATGAAGCCAGCTGTGCCAGAGCATCGCGCGGAAATTCGCGCTCGCGATCCCAGCGCGCAGCATGAGGGACGAGCTGCTGCTGTGAAAACTCACGCAGCGCGTCGCGGATCATCTGGTGTTGTTCGGTCAGGACCATTGTTTTTTATTGAGTACAGTAATTTCTTAATACGGCAAAGGTAAGTATCAAATCTAGCCCAATGCTTATCAGTTAAGAATTGAAGCCGCTCGTGTACAACGAAAGACACTGGATCCCGGCTTTCGCCGGGAGCGAGTGGGGAATTTGGATCGCATGCGATCCGCCCACGCAGCGGTCATCACATGCAGGTGATGACATTTGGGAAGCTACTGGCCCCAAAATCGTCATCCCGGCGAAAGCCGGGATCCAGCGTCTTTCGTTGCAGATCGGGCTGCTTTCATTGGACGCAAACAGCCTCTAAAACGCTGTCTTGGCAACGGCACCCACAACAACATCATCACCACGCCATCTTCCGCCCGTCATAACTCTGAAAACTGCCACTATCCGACAAGCCAAGCTTACTAACGACACCCAGCATACCCGCCACACTCTCCGTCACTGATGTCGGCGCGCCTGATCCACCCATGTCGGTTCTCACCCAGCCCGGGTTCATCGTGATGAGCGCAATGTCTGGATAGTCGTGACTAGCCGAATGCACTGCCATATTCAGCGCAGCTTTCGATGCGCGATAAATCCAGCCCATACTGGATTCGGCTTCCGCAATACTGCCCATACCACTGGTGATGAACACAAAGCGGCCGCTGGTGGACGTCATCAAAGGCGCAAGTAATGGAATGGATTGCATCGCACCGAGCACATTCGCATGCATGGTGGCATCGAAAGCAGCGAGTGCTGGCGGTTCGGTTGCACCATCAAAGGATTCGAACACACCCGCCACATACACCACGAGATCAAGCGGCTCGCCATTCAGCTGTCCGGGCAACTCAGCGAGTGACTCGGGCACCGCAACCTCCGTGCGAATCGCCTGTGCACCTTCGGATTGCAGGTGAGCGAGTGATTCATCATCACGTGCCGTCGCAAATACCTTGTATTTATTCGCCAGCAGCTGACGAACAAACTCGCGTCCAATGCCGCGCGATGCGCCGATGATCAGGGCCGTTGTCATGGTTTAAACCATCTCCAGTGCCATCGCGGTCGCTTCACCGCCACCGATACACAGCGCAGCAACACCGCGCTTGCCACCGGTTTTTTTCAGCGCACCCAAGAGTGTGACGATAATGCGCGCACCGGAAGCACCAATCGGATGACCGAGTGCGCAAGCACCGCCATGAATATTGATTTTGTCATGCGCAATGTCGTGTTCTTTCATCGCTGCCATCGCAACTGCTGCAAAGGCTTCGTTGACTTCGAACAGATCGACGTCCTTGCTGGTCCAACCGGTCTTTGCATACAGTTTTTCAATCGCGCCCACAGGTGCGGTGGTGAACCAGTTCGGCTCTTGTGAATGACGGGTATGCGCAACGATGCGAGCAATCGGCTTGGCGCCGAGTTTTTTTGCCGTAGATTCGCGCATCAGCACCAATGCTGCGGCGCCATCATTGATGGATGATGACGATGCTGCAGTAATCGTGCCGTCTTTTTTGAAAGCTGGTTTAAGTTGCGGGATCTTGTCGATCTTTGCCTTGAGTGGACCTTCGTCCTTGTCGATCACGACATCACCGCCACGACCTGTGACCGTCACCGGTGCGATTTCCCAAGCAAAGCTGCCATCGGCAGTAGCAGCCTGAGCGCGCTTGACGGACTCAATGGCAAAAGCATCCTGCGCTTCACGAGTGAATTGATATTTGGTGGAGCAATCCTCAGCGTAGGTACCCATCGCGCGGCCTTTTTCATACGCGTCTTCCAGACCGTCGAGCATCATGTGGTCATACAACATGCCATGACCGATACGATAACCGCCGCGTGCTTTCGGGACCAGATACGGGGCATTGGTCATGGATTCCATACCGCCTGTAACCACCACATCATTGGTGCCAGCGACCAGCGAATCAAAACCATAAATCGTGGCCTGCATGGCTGAGCCACACATTTTGGACAGCGTGACAGCACCCGCCGATACGGGAATACCGGCCTTGATCGACGCCTGACGTGCAGGTGCCTGACCCTGTGCGGCCATCAGGCAATTACCAAAGATCACGTCATTGACCACGTCGGGGTTGATGCCCGCACGTTCGACGGCCGCACGAATCGCGACCGCACCTAGATCATGCGCGGACAGTGAAGAAAAATCGCCCTGAAAAGCACCCATAGGGGTACGTGCGGCACCGACGATCACGATAGGGTCTTGCATTGCTCTCTCCAATAAAAATTCAGGCCGCTTTTACGGCCGGGTCATTTGCCTGGTTAATAAATCGGATTTCCTGCGGATACGGAAAGACATCTTCGACTTGCCCATCCTGAATCCGCAATTTTCGCTGACGCCAGTAATCTGCCGTCAGCAGATCAGCATGATGCTTCATGAAATACTTTCTGACTTTGGGATTTCCCAGCAAAAAGACACCAAACTGCTCGGGAAATACATCATTTTTCGCAACCGAATACCAAGGCTCGGCCGACATTTCATCTTCTTCGTTGCGCGGCGCGGGTATATCGCGGAAATTGCAGTCGGAGATGTATTCGATTTCATCGTAATCGTAAAACACCACGCGTCCCTGTCGCGTGACGCCGAAATTTTTGTACAGCATGTCGCCGGGGAAAATATTGGCGGCCACCAAATCCTTGATCGAATTACCGTACTCCATCACACCGTGCTCAAGCTTGGCTTCATCACCTGCAGCCTCTGCCTCGGTCAGCCAGATATTCAGCGGTGTCATGCGGCGCTCGATGTACAAGTGGCGAACGATAATTTGATCATCATCCTCTTCGACCAGCGAGGGCGCCACCGCTTTCAGTTCAGCGAGTAGTTCTTCTGAAAAGCGCGAACGCGGGAACGCGACATCCGAATACTCCAACGTGTCGGCCATGCGGCCCACACGGTCGTGGCATTTGACCAGCTGATACTTTTCCTTGACCAAGGCGCGCGTTGTTTCTTTGGGCGGTGGAAAACTGTCCTTGATCGCCTTGAACACATAAGGAAACGAAGGCAGCGAAAAAACCACCATCACCAAGCCGCGAATGCCGGGGGCGATTTCGAAGCTATCGGACGAATGTGCAAGGTGATGCAGGAAGTCGCGATAGAAGGCCGCCTTACCCTGCTTTTGCAAACCCAGAATAGTGTAGATCTCACTGCGCGGTTTGTTAGGCAGCATGCTGCGCAAGAATTTCACATACGCAGAAGGCACTTCCATATCTACTTGAAAGTAAGCGCGCGTAAATGAAAACAACAGGGTAATCAGACCTACATCCGTGAGTACGGTATCGAGTATGAGGTGACCGCGACGATTATGCAGCACCGGAATCACAAAAGGATATTCACGCCCGCCATTGAGAATTTTTCCAACCAGATACGCGCCTTTGTTACGGAAAAACGGGCTGGACAATATCTGTATCTGATGATTAGGTTCAAGTGCCGCATGACCCATGACGCGAGTCAACCATGCCGCGACCTGTGCCACATCCCGATCGAGGTCAGCGAATTCGCAACCGAATTGGAAATTGGTCACCATGCGTCGCAGTGATTTAGCTAGACCTTCAGCGCCGGGGTAATAAACGCGATAGGTGGGTGTGGTATCGGCCGGCTCGATATATTCGGTAGAGACTCCCGGCCGCACGAAAATGAAATCGTTATTGAAGTAGGTGCGATGCAAAATCTTGCAGCAGACTGAGTTAAAAAATGTCTCAGCCAGTTCAGGCTGGCGATGATCCGTCAGCATACCGATGTAATGCAGTTTTACTTCGCGCCAAACGGTGTCAGACAAGTCTGCTTCATCGTATTCATCTTCGAGCGTCTGCACGCATTCCTTGACGCGCAATTCATAAAACGCAATCCGGTCACGCGCCTCAGTCTGGGCCTTCGTCCAGGTCATTTGCTCGAAATGACGATGCGCGGCCTGACTCGATTGTCGAAACAAACGATAGTGCTTGTCGAAACCATCTAGCAGCACGCGCGCAATATCGAATGCGATTTGTGACGACAGGAGCTTGGGGAAATTCTGCATGAGACGATGAGGGTCAGGAGGTTTCAGCGAAGAGTTCACGGCCGATCAGCATGCGTCGTATTTCACTGGTGCCCGCACCAATTTCATACAGTTTGGCATCGCGCCACAAGCGGCCCACCGGATACTCGTTGATATAACCATTGCCACCGAGCGTTTGAATTGCTTCTCCTGCCATCCACGTGGCCTTCTCGGCAGAATACAAAATCGCACCGGCTGCATCCTTGCGTAACGCGCGTATCTGTTCGGGCGATTTGGCGCGATCACAAGCTTGTCCCACTGCGTACACATAGGCTTTGCAAGCCATCATGGTGGAATACATATCAGCAAGTTTTCCTTGCATGAGCTGGAATTCACCAATCGGCTGGCCGAACTGCTTGCGGTCATGAACATAAGGTACGACTGCGTCCATGCAAGCCTGCATGATCCCTAACGGACCTCCCGACAACACGGCACGCTCATAATCCAAACCCGACATCAGCACATTCACGCCACGCCCCAGTCCACCGAGTACGTTCTCTGCGGGCACACGGCAATCCTGAAACACCAGTTCGCCTGTGTGCGAACCGCGCATACCGAGCTTGTCGAGTTTTTGCGCGACAGAGAAACCAGGAAAGTTTTTTTCAATCAGAAAAGCGGTGATGCCGCGTGGGCCGGCTTCGATATCATTTTTCGCATAGACCACCAGTACATCAGCGTCAGGGCCATTGGTAATCCACATCTTGCTGCCATTGAGTACCCAGTGATCGCCTTTAAAATCAGCGCGCAGTTTCATGCTCACCACATCAGAGCCGGCATTCGGTTCCGACATGGCGAGCGCACCGACATGTTCACCCGAAATCAGTTTGGGCAGATACGCAGCGCGCTGCGCATCGGTGCCATTACGACGAATCTGATTCACGCACAAGTTGGAATGCGCACCATACGACAGGCCGACCGAGGCAGATGCTCTTGAAATTTCTTCCATTGTGATGATATGGGCCAGATAACCCAAGCCACTACCGCCGAGACTTTCTTCGACCGTCACACCCAGCAAACCGACATCACCCATCTTGCGCCACAAGTCCATGGGAAATTGATCCGTACGATCGATTTCCGCAGCGCGCGGCGCGATCTCGACAGCAGCAAATTCACGCACTGCGTCGCGCAGTGCAGCGATATCATCGCCATGATCAAAGCTCAGTCCCGGTAAATCCGTCATGCGTATCTCCGTTGCAGTATTTTTCAGGCGGCGCGACGAGCGGCAGATTTTGCCCGGGACCGTTGACTGGCTGGATGCTCGTCGAGCATATGCTGACATTTTTCTTCATGCGCCGCGATTTCAGCGAGGGTCACTTCAATATCTTCGCGCTGCTGCTCCAGTGATTCGCGATGTCTGGCGAGTACCGCCATGAATCGCTTGAGCTGCGCAGCAGAATCCTTGGGGGATTCGTACATATCGACCAGATCGCGAATCTCGGAGAGCGTCAGACCCAGTCGCTTGCCACGCAAGGTCAGCTTCAGGCGGGTGCGATCGCGCGCACCATAGACGCGCGTGCGTCCGCCGGCGCCTTCGCGGCTGGGACTCAATAAGCCCTGATCCTCGTAAAATCGAATCGCACGGGGCGTGATGTCGAATTCCCTCGCCAGCTCGGTAATCGTGTAAGTTGCCATAAGGATACGGAATAGCGCTAGAATCGACGTTTACGTAAACGTCAAGTGAAGCCGTATTGTAGGCGCGACCTGCGCAAATGGGAACCCCGCTGCACGGCGTTCTCTTTCATTCTATTTTCCATAAGTTGGGCACTATGAATCCTCAAGAATCCGAGCTCGAATATGTCTTTGGCGAGACGCTGCCCGCCACTGGCACAACCATGGAAGTCGCTCCAGGCGTACGTTGGCTGCGGATGGGTCTGCCATTCGCGCTCAACCATATCAATCTGTGGCTGCTGGAAGATATGCGCGAAGGAGCCGATGGCTCCGTCGAACACGGCTGGACAATTGTGGATTGCGGTATCGCAAGCGATGCGACCCGCGATGCATGGGAATCGATTTTTGCACACGAACTGCGCGGCTTACCGGTGTTTCGCGTGATCGTGACGCACTGTCATCCCGACCATGTGGGTTTATCGGTGTGGTTATGCGAGCGCTGGCAGGTGCCGCTCTACATGACGGTCGGGGAGTATGGATTTGCGCGCATGATGGCCGCTGGTCTACCCGGTGCTGATGGTCCTTCGATGCTGCCGTATTTTCAGCAGCACGGTCTCAACGATGAAACGATGATTGCGCAGTTAGAAGGACGTCAGAATTACTACCCAACATTGGTACCGGCCGTACCAGAAAGTTTTATTCGCCTTGAAGAGAGCCGCCCTGTGTCGATTGGCGCGCATCAATGGCGCGTAATTATCGGTACCGGTCATTCACCTGAACATGCAGCACTATATTGCGCTGATCTGAATGTATTGATTTCTGGCGATATGGTCTTGCCGAGAATTTCGACGAATACGTCGGTGTTTGCGATCGAACCTGAATCGGATGCAGTCGGTAATTTTCTCGATTCAATTCAAAAATTCAGCTCTTTACCCGAGCACACTCTAGTACTGCCTTCGCATGGAAAACCTTTTCGTGGTCTGCACAAGCGCATCGCACAACTGGCCTCGCATCATGCGGACCGACTGGCCGAAGTCAAAGCTGCCTGCGTCACGCCTCAATCCGCTGCCGATATTGTTCCCATCATGTTTCGACGTGAGCTGGATATGCATCAGCTCACTTTTGCGATGGGTGAAGCGCTGGCCCACCTTCATCGGCTTTGGTATGCCGGAGAGCTAAGACGCTTCCGAGATGAAAATCATATCTGGCGTTTTGTAAGTTTCGTGTAATAAATCAAAAATTTTCTAATGATTGCGTGTGGTGTCTTGGTTTTTATTTAACTCTTAAAAAACCGGCCGCCATTTATAAATCAAACTCGTAGTCAGTTTTTTCATAGTAACTTTTAAGCAGGTCACCCACGATTCCTCTCTTGAAAAGATTGCGCAAAGTTAAATTCGCGTGTTTTATACAGACGGTATGCACTGAGAGTACTGACTATTACACTCTTACGTGCAATATTTCTATTTATGAATTCATTAGAAGAACATATGGCTTTCAGCGAGCGGATGCGTCAAGCGCTGAGTAACGCAGGTTACTCGCCTCGCAGCCCCACCGAACTTGCCAGAGAGTTTAATCATCGCTTTCAGGGCCAATCCGTTACCGTGCACGCTGCGCGTAAATGGTTGCACGGGGAATCGATTCCTACTCAAGATAAATTGCGCGCTCTGGCGAGCTGGCTGGATGTTCCCGCCGACTGGCTACGGTTTGGCAATGAAGTCAACAAGGGGAAGGGGCAAGCTGCCCAGCTCTCGTCAGTCGATCTCCGGTTGCTGAACAGCCTGCAAGAGCTGGACGAACCCCAACGTCAAATGGCGCGCGAGATTCTGCGTCTGATCATACGACTGAACAAGAAAAAATAAAGCATCACCGTGCGGCGTTGGGCTATCGCACATCAAAGATTTAGTGCCATTTTTTAAGTTGCGAAAATTTTCGGCTTTGTTCAGCCGGCAAAGCTATACACACACCGCCGAAACACGCCATCAACCTGCGGCCGAAAGCTCTCGCAAATAAGCCAAGCCTGCAATGGCCCGGCTGCCGTACCAGGATAATCGCTCACCATCTACCAGACGCACCGGCTTACCCAGCTGAATTTCGAGAGCATTTGAGTGTGTCTCAGTGAAATGATATGGCTCGGTGGATAACAATATTTCGTCCACCGCATCAACGAGCGCTGAATCCCAACGAAAGTCAGGATAGCGTTTGTCTGACTTGATCTCGCACTGCTGCCAACCAATCAGCGCCAGCATGCGCGCGATATAGGTATCACGCGATACCGTCATCCACGGATCTTTCCAGATGCAATACAGCACACGATAAGGCGATGATTGCGCAAGCAATCGTGTCGCCTCGTACTCACGCACAAAAGCTGCGCATAACTGCTCAGCTTTTTCGCTCGCATTGAAAACGCCGCCCAGAAGCCTGTACAAATTGAGGTTATCTTCCGGCGCCAGTGGATGCGTGACGATGACATTCGGAATGAACTGCGCCAGCGTATCCACCGTGGGCTTTTCATTTTCATCGACATTGACAATCAGATGCGTGGGCGCAAGCGCGCGTATCTTGTCGATGTTTATATCCTTGGTGCCGCCAATCTTGGGCACATCAGCCAACACCGGCTGAGGATGAATACAAAACCCGGTCCGACCTACCAGCCAAGATGACAAACCCAAATCACACACTAGCTCGGTGACCGAAGGCACCAGCGACACAATGCGCGGCGGCCGGGCAGGATCAATGACCGCATGCTCTTGGCCGATCGCATCAGTCAGCAGAGTCATGGTGCGTCGTTGAATTCCTGATACGAAGCTTTATAAGGCGCGTGCGCCATTACACGGTCATACAACCAGTTGGGCAAACAACGAAGCAGCCACGAGACACCGCGCATGGGCCAGGGAATCACGACATAACTGCGGCCTGATGCAATCGCTCTGACCGCTTGTCGTGCAAACGCTTCCGCCGGCATCAGAAAAGGCATGGGATAGGTATTGATCTGCGTCATCGGTGTATCGATATAACCCGGCGCAATGGTCACGACCTCAATGGCATGGCGGCGCAAGGCCACGCGCAGCGATTCGCAATAGCTGATCACTGCGGCTTTGGATGCGCTGTAGGCTTCGGCACCGGGCAAACCACGAATGCCGGCAACGCTGGCGATACCGACCAATCGCATGCCGCGCTGCCCGGCTGCGGCTTGCGACTTCATCGCAGTGATAAACGGAGAAAAAGTCGCGACGGTCGCCACCAGATTGGTCTGCATGATCTTGTCAAACACCGCCAGATCCGCAGGCCGCTCGGTCAACGTGCCATAAGAAATACCGGCATTGGCGATCACGACATCAATACCGCCCGCCTGGGCCATGAAATCGCTGGCCGCAGCAGCGAGTGCTGCGTGATCATTGACATCAACCGCGTAAAGTCGATGCAACTGCGCATTCGGCAGCGAAGCAATGAGTTCGGTCAGAGCGTTTTCACGCCGCGCCAGAAGACCCAGCTGTGCGCCCTGCGATGCATATTCTCGCGCAAGCGCCAGCCCCAATCCGCTGGACGCGCCCGTGATGAAGACGCGCTTCATCGAAGAAAAGTACTCATTTTTTCTTGGTAATCAGTGCGTCCATGACTTGCAAGGTCGCCATATTCATCGCCGCCTCGGGTTGTCCGCGCATATTCACGCCGACGATGGAAGGCGAGGTCACGTACTGACCATCAATCACGATAGTGGGCACGCCTTCGATACGATAGGCGTCCTGCATCTGACGAACTCGACTCACTTTGGACTGCACACTAAATGAATTGAAGACATCGAGAAATTTCTTGCGGTCGATACCCTGCTTCTCGACAAAATCAATGATCAAGTCGTCTTTGTCCAGCCGCTGACGGCCGATGTGCAGCGCATCGAAATAGGCTTTGTGCACATCAAAGCGATTCAAAGCTTCCAGCGCAAAGTACAGCTTTTGCTGTGGCACGAAAGATTCGCGAAAGCCCACCGGGATGCGTTTAAACACAATCTGATCCGCATGTTTTTTTGCCCAGTCGGAGAGCGCAGGCTCAAAAGCAAAACAATGCGGGCAGCCGTACCAAAAAAATTCAAGTACTTCGATTTTCTTGCCCGCTTCGGTTGGCTGGGCCTGCTGCAAGCGCTGGTAATCAACGCCCTCAACCGGATTGGAGGGTGATGCGCTCGCACAGAGTGCAATCAAACTGAAGCTGGTCAGCACCAGAAGTTTTTGAATCAGTCGCATGAGATGTCCTGTTACGAGCTAAAGATAAAAAAGAAAAGTGAAACAATCAAAAGTGCCACAAATCATCGCGGTCGCTGGCAGCGGCGACTTGATACAAACGCTTATTTTGGTACGCGAACCACGGCCACATCAACGCCATTGTCGGACAGCCGTACGCGTGTGCGATTCATGGTCTCGACATCAGAGAACGGACCCACGCGCACTCGATACAGCGTGCCCAAATCGGACTGGCGCTCAGCGATGTTTGCTGCCACACCCATCAAAGCCAATTTGGCCTTGGTGGCTTCCGCATCACTGGGTTCGCGAAATGCACCTGCTTGCAAATAATAGGTGAAGCGCTCATCGGGCGCAGGATCGACTGCTGGCGCCGGGGGCGTCTTCTCCTTGTCACGCGAGCGCTCCGGTGCTGGCGGCGCAGTGACTTGGGGGGTAACTTGCGGTGTGACTTGCGGCGTAACCGCGGGTGCGGGCGCGGCCTGCTGAACGGCCGGGTCTTTGTCAGTCAGCTGCTCGCGACGCTCGCGCGCGCCACCAGGCAAGGTCTTGTTCGGGTCGCCCAGTTCGCCGGCGGGCTGCAACTGCTTGCTAATCTTGTCCACGAAAGGCAGAGGCGTTTTGGTGATCGTGATGGCGACACCAACAGCAATCAGCAAACCGAGAATGAGGCCCACGATAATGCCCGTCAGCGTGCCACCTCGCTCGCGGCGCAGGTGAACGCTTTTGCTCGAAGAATGCATTTTTTCCTGCTGCATGTTCACACCCTGCTCACATACGGGACGGTGCCGAGACACCGATCAGTTCCAATCCATTGGCCAATACCTGACGTGTTGCCAGCAGCAGCGCAAGGCGCGCTTCTCTGAGCGCGACGTCATCCACCAACACGCGTTCTGCATTGTAGTAGCTGTGCAACTCGCCTGCGAGATCGCGCAAATAAAACGCGATTTGATGTGGCCCGAGTTCTTCAGCGGCTTTTTTTAGCATATCGGGATAGTCCGAAATTTTGGCCATCAACGATGCCTCGCGCGGTGCCACCAATGGCGACAGATCAACCTGCTTCAATGGGGCTTCGTCGCCACCCCATTGCGCCAATACCGAGCAAATTCGGGCATGGGCATACTGTACGTAATAAACAGGATTTTCGTCCGACTGCGCCAATGCGAGGTCGACATCGAAAACGAATTCGGTATCGGCCTTGCGCGAGATGAGAAAGAACCTTACCGCGTCACGGCCGCGCGTCAGATCACGCTTTCCGTCAGCATCCTTGATATCGCCAGCCGACCATTCGATCAAGTCACGCAGCGTGACATAGGAACCCGCACGCTTGGAGATTTTGACTTCCTCACCGTTTTTCATCACGGTGACCATTTTGTGCAGCACGTAATCCGGATACCCCTCCGGTATGCCCTGACCGGCGGCCTGCAAGCCGGCGCGCACGCGTGCAATCGTGCCGTGGTGATCGCTGCCCTGCACGTTGATGACCTTGGTATAACCGCGCTGCCATTTGGTGATGTGATAAGCGACATCGGGTACGAAGTACGTATAAGTACCGTCGGATTTTTTCATCACACGGTCTTTGTCATCACCATAATCGGTGCTGCGTAACCAGAGCGCGCCATCTTGCTCGAAGGTCTTGTCTGCTTTCTTGAGCGCCGCAACGGCGGCCTCGACCTTGCCATCACTGTAGAGTGAAGACTCAAGATAATAATTATCGAAGCGCACGCCGAATGCTTGCAGATCGAGATCCTGCTCGTGACGCAGATAAGTCACCGCGAAACGACGTATGGATTCAAGATCCTCGATATCACCGCTGGCTGTCACCGGCTCGCCATTGGCTGCAGAGACGGTTTTCTTTGCTAGAAAATCGGCTGCAATGTCGGCAATGTAGTCGCCGTTATAGGCTGATTCGGGCCAGTCAGCATCACCCGGCTTACTGCCCTTCGCACGCGATTGCACCGACGTGGCCAGCGTTGCGATCTGCACACCAGCATCGTTGTAATAAAACTCGCGCAACACTGCGTTGCCCTGCGCTTCAAGCAGCGCACAGATGGCATCGCCCAACGCGCCTTGACGTCCATGACCCACATGCAGTGGTCCGGTCGGATTGGCGGAGACAAATTCAACAAGTACCTTGTGATCTTTGCCATCGTTAGTGCGACCGAAACATTGCGCGTCAATGAATACGCGGCGAATCACATCTTGTTTTACCGACAGCGCCACACGCAGATTGATAAAGCCGGGGCCGGCCACTTCAACCGCATCAATCAAACCCTGCCGCGCCGGATGCGCTATCAGCGCTTCGGCGAATTGTTGCGCCAGTTCGCGCGGATTTTTTTTCAGCGCGCGAGCGAGCTGCATCGCGAGATTGCAAGCAAAGTCGCCATGGGAGGGATCGCGCGGTCGCTCCAGTGTGATGTCGGGAATGGCAAGGTCAGTTCCAGCGAGTACGAGCGCTGCAACTTCGGAAAAAAGTGCCGCAATCTGCTCTTTGTGTCGGGGATGCATGGGCGGGGGATCGTATGCGTCGCGCAAATGCGCTGACAAAGCGCTGATTATAGCGGGCCCATGCCGCCCTTTTGCAGTTCTGAAAACGACAATAGACATTCCGGCTTGCTGACCACCCGCGACAGCGCGGCAGGTTGACTGCAAAAAAAAGCGCCCGCAGGCGCCTAGAAGAGGAGATAGAGCTACAGCACGTGCCGCAACGCAGCACGGGATGAGCATCAGCGATTCCAGCCCATGTGTCAATCTAAAATTACTTATAATGAGTAAACTTTAGTTGACAGTCCAAGCGAGCCGCTCTAGAGTACTTTCATAAATGATGCAGGCAATTTGCCCAGCCATGGGAGCGGCATGAAGCTGTTGATGCAATACACCCGAAATTTAACGCGTTCGATGAGCACGCGGTGGATGCCTTTTGCCGATGTGGCAACACCGGATCTGCCGCTATCGCGGCTGCTGCGCCTGTCCATGTTCCAGCTATCGATCGGTCTGGCGACCGCGCTGCTGGTCGGCACGCTGAACCGGGTAATGATCGTCGAACTGGGTGTGCCCGCTTGGTGGGTTGCCCTCTCAGTGGCGCTGCCTTTGGTGTTTGCACCCCTGCGGGCGCTCATTGGATTTCGCTCGGACACCCACCGTTCGGTATTGGGCTTAAGACGGTTACCGTATTTGTGGATAGGCAGCCTGCTGCTCTTCGGTGGTTTGGCCATCATGCCCTTTGGATTGCTGGCACTGAGCGAACCACAGCCGGGCATGCTGTGGGTCAGCCGCGTCGGCGCAGCGTTAGCCTTCCTTTTGGTGGGGGCAGGTATGCAGATCACCCAGACCGCCGGTCTGGCGCTGGCCACCGATTTGGCGGCGCCCGAGTCGCGGCCACGCGTGGTGGCGCTAATGTATTCGATGTTGCTGCTGGGACTGGTCGGGAGCAGTGCCATTTTCGGCTGGCTGCTGGCGGATTTCAGTCCGCTGCGCCTGATTCAGGTCGTACAAGGCTCGGCGGTCGCCGTGATCTGGTTGAACCTGAACGCGCTGTGGCGGCAGGAGGCAATAAACCGGGATCGGGCGCGGCAGGTCAATGACTCGGAGGATTTCAGCACGCACTGGCGCGCCTTTGCCAGCCGCCCTGGGGTGAAACGATTTTTGTGGACGGTGGGCGTCGGTACCTGCGCTTTTAATATGCAGGACATCATTCTCGAACCCTATGGCGGACAGGTACTGCATTTGGGCGTGGGCGCAACCAGTCTGCTGACCGCGATCACCGCGTGTGGCGCGCTGCTGGCATTCGGCGTTGCAGCGAAGTTGCTCACCCGCGGTGTGGATCCGGTTCGGCTTGCTGCCATGGGCGCACTGGCAGGATTACCCGCCTTTGCATTGGTGATTTTTTCGGCAGCGCTGGATGCGCCCAACATGTTTCGGGCCGGCGCTTTTTTGATTGGCGTGGGCGGCGGATTGTTTTCAGTCGGCACGCTAACCATGGCCATGGGCCTGGCGCAGGGTGAAGACGCGGGTCTGGCACTGGGCGCCTGGGGCGCGGTGCAAGCCACCGCAGCCGGGATATCGATTGCGGCAGGCGGCCTGATCAAGGACGTGATTGGGGCACTGGCCAATGCGGGATGGTTGGGCGAGGCTCTGATCTCTCCCGTCACCGGTTACAGCTTTGTGTATCACTTAGAGATGTATTTGCTGTTTGGCGTGTTGGTGGCCATTGGTCCGCTGGTGCGGCGCGATGCACTACCAAGGCAGCCGCAACAGAAGTTCGGACTGGCCGAGTTCCCCGGTTAGTCCGCGTGAATGACCGCAGTAAAGATTTACCGCATCAAGCATCAGGGCATCAGCCATCCGTAAGCCTTGCTCTTTGAGCCGCTTTCGCTGGCAAATTGACTCGAGTACTTTATGACGTAATTCGATAGACACTAAATGCAGTTCCCCGGGCTCGGTTGTTTGCTCCGGGCCCAACGTAAAGAAGGAGACGCATCATGGAAACAATGGCCATCACCCAATACGTCGATGTGGCACAGCTTGTGCTGTATCTGTTCTGGATTTTCTTTTTCGGGCTGGTGTATTACCTCGTGCAAGAAGGTCACCGCGACGGTTATCCGCTGGATTCCGGTCGCACGCCCCCCGTAAAAATGGACGGCTGGCCGCCCATACCATCACCCAAAACCTATCTGCTTGCCAATGGTGATGAGGTGGTCATGCCTTACCCCCTGCAGCCGCCAGAGTTTTTGCAAGCCACACCACGCCATCGCTTCTTTGGCGCGCCGATCGAGCCGACGGGTAACCCGCTGCTCGCTGGCGTAGGCCCCGGTTCCTGGGCCAATCGTGCCGATGTACCCGATCACACACCCGAAGGCGAAGCGAAGATTGTTCCGCTGCGTACTCAGCCTGAATACGGTGTCGCTACGCAGGACAATGATCCGCGCGGCCTGCCGGTGGTGGGAGATGATGATGAAGTCGCTGGCACCGTCAGCGAACTGTGGATGGATCGCTCGGAAATGTTGTTCCGCTACATTGAAGTCAAGCTCAATGATTCGGACCGTACCGTCATGCTGCCGGTACCCTTTGCGCGCATCACGAAAGACCAAGTGAAGGTACACGCGATTCTGGCGCATCAATTCTCCGACGTGCCGGGTCTGCGCAATGCTGATCAAATCACCATGCTCGAAGAAGAAAAAATCTCTGCTTACTATGGCGCAGGTACGCTGTACGCGACGCCGGAACGTCAGGAACCCTTGATATGAAACCGCATCACGAACATGAGTTCGAAGCGGCGCCGGGCCTCCCCGAGGCCCTGCCCGCCGGCGAGCGCATCCTCTGGCAGGGCAGCCCCGACTGGAAAATGCTGGCGGTTGATGCTTTTCATGTCAAACGACTGGCGATTTATTTCTTCCTCATGATTGCCCTGCAAGCGATCATGATCTGGGATGCTTCCTTGGGCCTGATGGTCAATCTGAGCGCACTCAGCATCAGTGCGGTCCTAGCCACGGTAGCGCTGTCATTGTTGGCATTGACGGCCTGGCTGTCGGCCAGCACCTCGATGTACACCATCACGAACCGGCGCGTGGTCATGCGTATCGGTATCGTGCTCACGCTGACCTTCAATCTGCCGCATCGGTGGATAAAGACCGCGCAAATCCGCGATCAAGGCAAAGGCTTTGGTGAAATCGCGCTCGAACTCAAAGGTGACGATCGCATCGCTTATCTGCATCTGTGGCCCCATGCGCGCGCTTGGCGTATCACCCAGCCACAGCCTGCATTGCGCTGCATCGCCAATGCGCAAGAGGTCGGCTCTTTGCTGTACGACGCTTGGGAGAAACGTATGGTCGAAGTCGCCACCACGCCCGATCTTCGCGAAGCTCGGATCCCGGTACGTATGCCTGATGGTGTATTCGCACGATGAAAACCTCAACCTCACTGGACTGGAAAGCTGGGTCGGATCGCCTGCTCTTTAACTCAGGGCATGGATTCGTACTTTTCTTCATCGCTTGCCTAACGCTAGTGGCTCTGGTTCGTTGGATCGGTCCCGCCGCGCCTGACAACATCACCGCACGCGCCGAGCAAATTCGCGTGCTGCGCTTTGTGGACCAACCGGATGGATCCATACAAGTGATCGATGCAGTCACAGGCGCAGACGTGCACAATTTTCAGGGTGAGCAAGGGTTTGTTCGCGGCACACTGCGCGCGTTGGTGCGTGGCCGTCGCCTTCAGGGCATGGGTGCAGACCAACCCTTCGAACTGATTGCACACGACGCCGGCAGACTCAGTTTGCGCGATCCGGCGACGGGTACCTCGATTGCACTGGAATCATTCGGATCCAACAACATTGGCGTGTTCGCGCGTCTCCTGCGATAGGAAATACCATGCATAGGCCGAAAGCCATCGTGATAGGCAGCGGCTTTGGCGGACTGGCAGCAGCCATTCGACTCTCCTGCAAAGGTTATCAGGTACAAATCCTCGAAAAGCTGGATGCACCCGGTGGTCGTGCCTATGTCCACCGTCAAGATGGCTTTACCTTTGACGCCGGTCCCACCATCATCACCGCACCGCAGTTGCTTGAAGAGCTGTGGGCGATGTGCGGCAAAAAATTCTCCGAACACATCACGCTCAAGCCGATAGAGCCCTTCTATCGGATACGGTTCGATGACGGCAGCTGGTTTGATTACAGCGGTGATCCAGCCACGATGCGTCGTGAAGTGACGCGCTTCTGCCCAGAAGATTTGCCCGGCTATGACCGGTTCGTGGCAGCCGCCGATCAAGCCTGCCAGCT
Organism: Bordetella parapertussis; assembly: GCA_945867725.1. GTDB lineage: Bacteria > Pseudomonadota > Gammaproteobacteria > Burkholderiales > Burkholderiaceae_D > Pernthalerella. The sequence goes on along the minus strand of CAMBJI010000003.1, from coordinate 1,241 downwards.
TGGTTTTGAAGAACTGGGCGGTATGCCGTTTAACAATGTGGGCGATCTGCTAGCGGCTTTGCCAAACATGATCCGCATGAAAGCGTGGGAGAGTTTGTACACGCTCGTTGCCCGACATATTAAGGATCCGAAACTGCGTCAGGTATTCAGTTTTCATCCTCTGCTCATTGGCGGCAATCCTTTTTCCGTGACCCGTGTCTACAGCCTGATCAATACCCTTGAGCGGCGCTGGGGCGTGCATTGGGCGATGGGTGGTACCGGGTCGCTGGTTCGCGGACTGATCAACTTGCTCGAAGAGCGCGGCGTGAATCTGCGCTGTAATGCACCCGTCACGCGCATCAATGTCAGTAACGGCAAGGCGACCGGGGTCACGCTGGAAAATGGCGAAGTGCTTGATGCCGACATTGTGATCTCCAACGGCGACGCCGCATGGACCTATCGTTACCTGATTGATGCGAAAGATCGCCGCCACTGGACTGATCGTAAAATCGAACGCAGCAAATACTCGATGAGTCTGTTCGTCTGGTATTTCGGCGCCAACCGTATCTATGACGATGTGCCGCATCACATGATCATGCTCGGGCCGCGCTACCGCGAACTGCTCGACGATATTTTCAAGCACTTGCATCTGGCTGAAGACTTCAGCCTCTATCTGCATCGCCCCAGTGCAAGCGATCCCTCGGTTGCACCTGCCGGTCATGATGGGTTTTATGTACTCGCGCCAGTGCCGCATCTGGGCAGCGGTACCGACTGGGCTCAAGAAGGCGAGCGCTTCCGGATGAAAATTCAGGATCATCTGGAAAGCACCGTCATGCCCGATCTGAGTAAGCACCTCGTCACCAGCAGACTCATGACCCCGCAGGATTTCAAAGACAATCTCTGGTCGTACAAGGGCGCTGCCTTTGGCCTCGAACCTATCCTGCTGCAAAGCGCCTCGTTCAGGCCACACAATCGCAGCGAAGATGTAAAAAATCTTTACATGGTCGGCGCGGGGACGCACCCGGGCGCAGGTGTACCCGGTGTTTTGATGTCGGCAAAAGCCATGTCCGAGGTGGTGCCCGATGCCTGACAAAGACACCGACATACCATCTATCGATATGGCCGCCTGTGAAGAACTGATGCGCGGCGGATCGAAATCTTTTTTCGCGGCCAGCAGTTTGCTACCGCAGCGCGTGCGCATGCCCGCCATTGCGCTGTACGCGTTCTGCCGTGTGGCCGATGATGCGATTGATGAACACAGC
>CAMBJI010000002.1 GCA_945867725.1 Bordetella parapertussis | reverse complement strand
TGATGAAGCCGGCTGGCGCGACGTGTACCGTCTGCTGCATCCCGACACCACAGGTGAAGCCTACACCTGGTGGAGCAACCGCGGCCAAGCGTGGGCGAACAATGTGGGATGGCGTATCGATTATCACGTTGCAACGCCAGGCATTGCTGCTACGGCCAAGAGCGCGGCTGTGTACAAGGAGGAGCGGTTTTCAGATCATGCGCCGCTGACGATCAGTTATGACTTCTCAGTTTGAATACCCGATGCAGCCAGAATGATTAGCAAGGCGCTTCGCTGAACCTGGTTTGACTGAACGACTTTTTAAGCAAAAATACAGCCGACATTTGTACCTATTCGGGGCCGAAGAGGAGGCATCACCTTTTCAAAATGATACTTTAATGAGTACATATCATGATATATACTCGTGCTTTTAACAGCGAAAACTCGGCCAAAGGAGCTCGAACATGAAAGCCAAGATCTTTCAGACCGGACGCAGCCAGGCTGTACGTCTGCCTAAAGAATTCCGCTTCGAGGGCAGCGAGGTTTACATTCGCCGGGACCCCAAAACCGGCGATGTCGTGCTATCACGCAAGCCGGATTCTTGGGACGAACTGTTCTCGATCGACACGCTATCCGCTGTGCCTGCCGACTTCATGAATGCAGAAGATCGCCAGCAAGGCTCCCATGATAGAGATCCGTTTGCAGGTTCATCATCGTGACGCGTTACATGCTCGATACTAATCTCGCCAGTCATGTGATTCGTGGTGATCTGCCAGCTATCCGACAAAAAGTACTGCTGGTCCCGATAGAAAGCCTCTTGATTTCATCGGTCACCGAGGCAGAGCTAAGGTACGGTGTCGCAAAGCGCGGCTACCCAAAAACGCTGTCGCAGGCAGTTCAGCTTTTTCTTGAACGGGTGGAGACATTACCCTGGTCTTCCGATGTTGCCGCGGTCTACGCAGATCTTCGGGTGAGAACAGAAAGCGCTGGCAATCCTCTCGCCGCATTGGACATGATGATCGCCGCTCACGCAAAAGCAGCTGATGCGGTTCTGGTTACTCGCGACAAAGCTTTTAAAACCAAAGCGCTTGAATTGCTACTAGAAGACTGGTCTCTAGACTCACACTAAGAAAAGTCATGAGCGCTATCTAGACGACTTATCCGTTCATCCGAAGAACCAGTAGCACACCGCAATCGACGCCAGTACACCCGCCAGATCAGCTAACAACGCACATCCCACTGCATGCCGCACTCGCTGTATGCCCACCGAACCGAAGTACACCGCCAGCACGTAAAACGTGGTCTCTGTGCTGCCCTGCATAGTGGCGGCTAGCAGCGCGGGGAAACTATCCACACCGTGCGTGTTCATGGTGTCGATTAGCATCGCGCGCGCTGCGCTGCCTGAAAACGGTTTGACTAGTGCGGTAGGCAAAGCATCGACGAAGCGCGCATCCCACCCCGCCCAAAGCACTGCCTCACGAATCAACGCTAGCAAAATATCGAGCGCACCCGACGCACGCAGCACGCCCACCGCACACAACATCGCAACGAGATAAGGCAGTAAATTTTTGGCGACGTCGAAGCCTTCGCGTGCGCCCTCAATGAAAGCTTCATACACCGCCACCTTGCGCAACGCACCGGCCAGCAAAAACACCAGAATGAGACCGAACAGCACCACATTGCCGAGCGCCGATGAGAGACTAGCCAAGGCGACCGATGAGAGTGTCGACAACAGTGCGATGAAACCGCCTAGCAGCAGTGCGGCACCTAACAGCCATCCAAGCACCACCGGATCGCGCCAGCGCAAACGCTGCATGAAAACCACCGCAAAAAATCCAGCCAGTGTGGACGCGGCTGAGGCCAACAAGATAGGTAGAAAAACTAAGGTGGGGTCAGGCGCACCCTGCTGCGCGCGATACATGAAAATCGAAACAGGTAACAATGTCAGCGAGGACGCATTGAGCACCAGAAAAAGAATTTGTGCATTGCTGGCGCGCTCAGGTTCGGGGTTGAGCGACTGCAGCTCGCGCATGGCTTTCAAGCCTATCGGTGTGGCCGCATTATCGAGACCGAGCGCATTTGCGGTGAAGTTCATCGTGATCAGACCGAGTGCCGGATGACCGGCAGGCACTTCGGGCATCAGCCGCGCAAACAGCGGCGACAAAAAACGAGCGAGTCGCTCAACGAGTCCGGCTTTTTCTGCAATCTGCAAAAAGCCCAGCCACAGCGTGAGCGTGCCGAACAATAGAATCATCACTTCGACGGACAACCGGGCCATGGCAAACAAACTCTCGACCATCGCTGCGAAAACGGCCGGGTCGCCCACCACCAACCATCGCCAAAGCGCGCTGGCTGCGGCCAGAAGAAAAAAGCTTAGCCAGAGAACATTGAGCATCGTAGCCTTAGTCGCCTCACAATCATCCAGCTCATCCGGTCGTGCCCTTCGCTTCCTCCGTATCGTCCGAGGGTATAGGCGCATTCCACGGAGCGATCTTGGGTAACAACAGCATACCGGGCAGTGCCAACGCAAAGCAGATGAGGAAAAATTCAAACCAGCCGGTGTGGGCGACGATGAAACCGGTGAGTGCATTAAAAAAAGTACGCGGCACAGCCGCCAAACTGGTAAACAAAGCAAACTGAGTTGCGGTGTAACGTGAATCCGTCGCCGTCGCGATGTAGGCCGTGAAGGCTGCTGTACCCAGCCCGACGGCGAAGGCTTCCATACCAATCACCAGACCAAGCAAAAACGTATCGGGTGTCACACTGGCAGCACCGGGAGCGGCGATGCCGGCATAAGCGAGCAAAGCAAAACCCAAAATCGCGACAGCCTGCAGCACACCGAAAATCCACAGCCCGCGATTAACACCGGTTTTCTCCAGCCACACTGCGCCCAGAATGCCGCCGGCAAGACTGGCCCACAAACCTGCGTTCTTGGCGACCAAACCAATCTGTGTACGCGAAAAACCGAGATCCATGTAGAAGGGCGTGGCCAGCGCGGTGGCCATGGAATCACCGAGCTTGTACAAAAAGATGAAGGCTAAAATCATCGCAGCATGGGACCAGCCGCTGCGCTCGATGAACTCTTTGAAAGGCAGCACAACCGCTTCGCGCAGCGTACGTGGTGGCTCTCCGTAAATGCTGGGTTCGCGTATGAGCAGCGTGGTGAACACGCCGGGCAGCATGAATAGTGCCGTGATCGAAAATACGATTTGCCAGCTCAGAAAATCGGACAGGATTAACGATAGCGAGCCGGGTATCAAGGTCGACATCTTGTACGCATTGACAAACAGCGCGGTGCCGGATCCCTGCTCGCGATCAGTCAGCATTTCGCGACGATAGGCATCGATCACGATGTCCTGACTGGCCGACAGAAAAGCGACCAAACCCGCAAGGAACACGATGATCGTCAAGTCCGTTACAGGCGAATAAAAACCCATACTGCCTATCGTCGCCAGCAAGGCAAGCTGCGTAAAAAACATCCAACCGCGCCGCCGACCCAGCATAGGAAAGCGGAAGCGATCCATCAACGGCGACCAGAGGAATTTCCAGGTGTAGGGAAAACCGACCAGCGCGAATAGCCCGATGGATTTCAAGTCAACCTGCTCAGCCCTGAGCCATGCGGAAAGCAGGTTGTACAGAATGAACAGCGGCAAACCAGACGTGAAACCAAGCATCACGCAAATCAGCATATGCCGAGTGAAGTAATGCCGCCAGCCGCGAGCGGGTGTCGACCCGGCTGCAGAAGTATCCTGATTCATGCGTTATCTTTAAAAGAAAGCGGGAGCATTCGAGAGAACGAGATCATCGCTTGCGGAGACGGAAAACTGCGAGGCTGCCGCGCCAGTTTGGAAGAAAAGTAACCGGCGTTCCATCGTCACGCAGCGCGACACACTCAAGTACTTCGAGACCAACTTCGACAGCAAGTTCCTCAAAATCACTGATCGTCGCGCAACGTAGATTCGGCGTGTCGTACCAGGCATGCGGCAGACTCTCGGAAACGGGCATGCGACCCGTCAGCAGTGCTACGCGATGCGGCCAGTGCGCAAAATTCGGGAAAGAGACAATTGCCTCACGCCCGACGCGCGTGATATCCCGCAGCACGCCCTCGACGTTTTTCATCATCTGCAGCGCAGACAGACACAAGACCGTGTCAAAAGCGTCATCGGCAAACATGGCCAGACCGCCTTCCATATCTTGCTGAATGACCGAGACGCCGCGCTGCACACAACGCGGGATGTACGCATCATCGATTTCAACACCATAGCCGCTGCATTGTTTATCGACCTGCAGGTATTCGAGCATGGCACCGTCACCGCAACCCAGATCCAGTACGCGCGATGCAGGTGACACCCAGTGAGCGATGAAGGCAAGGTCTGCACGCAGACCGGCAAAGCGCTGCGTGATCATGCGGCCTCTCTTTGCGCCGCGAGCGGCAGCGCCGACAATCCCTGCCAAATCCTGTCGTAGTAAGAACCAACGACGGCCATGTAGCGGGGATCATCCAACAGAAAAGCATCGTGACCATGCGGCGCATCGATTTCGGCATAGCTGACACGTCTGTCATTCTTGACCAGCGCCTGCACAATTTCGCGACTGCGCTCAGGCGCAAATCGCCAATCCGTCATGAAAGAGACCAGCAGAAATTCTGCTTGTATATTGGCCAAAGCCGCAGAGAGATCACCGTTAAATGTGCGCGCCGGATCGAAATAATCCAGTGCCTTGGTAATCAAAAGATAGGTGTTGGCATCGAAGTACTCGGAAAATTTGTCACCCTGATAGCGCAAATAAGACTCGATCTCAAAATCGACACCAAAGCCAAACTGATAGTCATCCCCGCGCAAATCACGACCGAATTTTTCAGCCATGTCGTCATCGGACAAATAGGTAATGTGACCGATCATGCGCGCCACACGCAGGCCACGCTTGGGCACGACACCATGCGCGTAAAAGTCGCCGTCATGAAAATCCGGATCGGTGAGTATGGCCTGACGGGCGACATCATTGAAGGCGATGTTCTGCGCGCTTAGCTTGGGTGTGGAAGCTATCACCACACAATGCGCGACACGGCTTGGATACAACATGCTCCAGGCGAGCGCCTGCATACCACCGAGCGATCCGCCCATCACGGCGGCGAACTGCCGTATACCTAACGCATCAGCCAGCCGCGCCTGGGCGTGTACCCAGTCTTCGACGGTCACAACGGGAAAGGATGCGCCGTAGGGTTTGCCAGTGGCTGGATTGGTATGCATCGGTCCGGTCGAACCGAAACAGGAGCCGAGATTGTTGACGCCGATGACAAAAAATCGATTGGTATCCAGCGCCTTGCCGGGGCCGACCATGTTGTCCCACCAGCCTGTGCTTTTGGGCTGACCTTCGTAAACGCCAGCCACATGATGCGAGGCATTGAGCGCATGGCACACCAGCACGGCATTGGAAGCATCGGCATTGAGCGTGCCGTAGGTTTCATAGACCAGCGTGTAATCGGACAAAACGGCACCACTTTGCAGCGGTAGCGGCTGCTTGAAGTGCATGGACTGTGGCGTAACGATGCCTATGGATTTCATCTGGAACCGAAAATAAAAAAGCCCGAGAGCATTTGGCTGGTCGGGCTGAATTCGGAGAGTCGATTCGAGCTCGCTTTAGCCGTATTTATTAGGGAAAGTCCCTTGCGCCCGCAAGCTAAGGTCAAATCGGCGCAAGTGCGCAAGGATAGCGAAGTCGGGGCTCAGCGTCAAACGAGGCTTTAGGATACCGCGGCTCGTGCGTTACAAGGCCCGCAGACGCTCCACGGCCTCTGCGATCGCGACCGCCTCGTAATTGCGTAAGATTTTTTTCACGGGTGGCTCAAGCAAGCTGATGTCGCTGTTGAGAATTTCCTGTTTTACCGCGAGCAGCTGTGCCGGATGCATGGAAAATTCACGCAAACCAAGCCCGAGCAGCAACCGAGTGAGCTTGATATCACCCGCAACCTCGCCGCAGACAGCCACCGGGATGTCTGCTTTGGCGCCGGCAGAAATCGTCATGGCCAGCAATTGCAGCACGGCCGGATGCAGCGGGTTGTAGAGATGCGCGACCTCATGATCGACACGATCAATCGCCAGCGTGTACTGGATAAGATCGTTAGTACCTATCGATAGAAAATCCAATCGCTTGATGAAGAGCGGCAGTGTGAGCGCTGCTGCCGGAATTTCAATCATTGCGCCAACCGGTATATCCGCATCGAATTTCTTTTTTGCGTCGCGCAACTGCGCTTTGGCCTGCTCGATGAGCAACAGCGTCTGATCAATTTCGAATGCATGCGCGAGCATGGGAATCAGCAGATTGATGGGGCCATAGGCCGAGGCACGCAAAATGGCGCGCAACTGCGTGAGGAACATCTGCGGCTCTGACAGGCAATAGCGAATGGCGCGCAAACCGAGCGCGGGATTGAGCGACGTTTCTTCGTCCTTGTCGAGCGGCTTGTCGGCGCCGACATCCAGTGTCCTGATAGTGACGGGCCGGCCCTTCATCGCGACGACAGCCTTGCGATAGGACTCAAACTGCTCATCTTCGGAGGGCAACTTGGCGGCATGGCCTGTGCGGCCCATGAAAAGGAATTCGGAACGGAAGAGCCCGACACCCACCGCGCCAGCGTCAAGCGCGCCAGCACAATCCTCAGGCAATTCGATATTGGCCAGCAGATGAATGTGCGTTCCATCGCGTGTGATGGCCGGGGTCTTGCGCAGCTTGCCGAGCTTTTTTCGTTCTCTAAGAAGTTGACTCTGACTCTCGCGATACTGCTCAAGCACAATAGGCGCAGGATCGACAATGACAATGCCAGCGTCGCCATCAATGATGATCCAGTCATCTTCGGAAATCAGCGCCGACGCATTCGACATACCGACTGCCGCTGGTATATCGAGACTGCGGGCGACAATAGCCGTGTGCGAGTTTTGACCACCCAGATCGGTGACAAAACCGACAAAGGCGCGATCGCGGAACTGCAGCATGTCAGCCGGTGAGATATCGTGGGCGACGACGATCATCTGAGCGCTGGTCTCGCCGCTGTCCGTCGGAGTTGGCAGCGTGCTGGCGCTACCGGTCAGTTGCTTGAGTATGCGCTCGCCAACTTGCAGAATGTCATTCTTGCGTTCCCGCAGATAGGCATCTTCAATTTCATCGAACTGCGCGGACAACTCATCAATCTGTGTGAGCAGCGCCCACTCGGCGTTGTAATGTCGGCTGCGGATGATCTTGAGCGGATGTTCCGCAATGATGGGGTCGGCCAGAATCAGCGCGTGCACATCAATGAAAGCGGCCAGCTCGGAAGGTGCATCGGGCGGTAGATCGCGCCGCACTGTCTGCAGCTCCTCATTGACGGCATTGATCGCTGCGGTGAGGCGAGCGACTTCGGCTTCGACTTTTTCTTCTGCCACAAGATAATGCTTGACGTCCCGTGCCGCCGGCCTGAGCAGGTGCGCGCGGCCAATCGCAATGCCACGCGATACCGGAATGCCATGCAGAGTGAAGGAAGCCATCAGATCATCAATTCAAAATTTATAGAAGCGCACTGCTTTGCGAATGAGTTTGAATGAGCTTTCGTCTATTCGCTCTCGCCAAAGCGCGCCTCGATCAACTGCACCAGCGCATCAAAACAAACCTGTTCATCCGGACCATCGGCCTCGAGCGTGACGACCGCACCCTTACCAGCCGCTAGCATCATGACGCCCATAATGGATTTTGCATTCACTCGACGCTGATTGCGCGTCATCCAGACTTCGCTCTGGTATTTGGCAGCGAGCTGAGTAAGCTTGGCCGATGCGCGCGCATGAAGACCGAGCTTGTTAATGATTTCAATTTCTTTGCTGATCATATTTTTATTATGTAGTGGTTTAATTAGTTGCAAGGCGCACGCGATTGTCGACACGGCACGCACCACTCTGACCACCAGCGAGTGCCATCTCAACGGTTACATCCAGCGTATTGTGGCGATACGTGATCGCACGCAACAGCATGGGCAGGCTGATGCCTGCAATGACTTCAACTTCACCCGGAACGCATAGTGATAGGGTGCAGTTCGAGGGCGTTCCGCCCATCACATCCGTAATCACCAATACGCCGCCGCCGTCATTAATGCGCCCGATTGCCTCGCAGGCTAAGCGCCGCACTTCTTCGGGATCCTGATCGGCGACCACATCGATCGCCTCCACCTGCGCAGGCGGACTGCGAAAGACATGATTGGCCGCCTCAATGAAGGCTTGGCCCAGTGGTGCATGTGTCAGAAGAAGAATGCCTACCATTGCCTGCAATACGTTTGTAGTTGCGGCATGAACCGCAGTGGTCAAAAAATAATGCGCGATTTATGCTTTTAAATCTACGCTCGTCCGCTGGCTTTTTCCAGCGCATCAATGAACATGCTGGCAACGTTACAACCCGTTTGCTGCATGATCTCTTGAAAGCAGGTTGGGCTGGTCACATTGACTTCAGTGAGGTAATTACCAATCACATCCAATCCTACCAGTAATAATCCGCGCGAATACAATTCCGGTGCGAGCGCTTCGGCGATCTGCCGCTCGCGATCAGACAAAGGCATCGCAATCCCAGTGCCGCCGGCGGCCAGATTGCCACGTACCTCCCCAGCCTGCGGCACCCGGGCCAGGCAGTAGGGGACGACCTCGCCACCAATCAGCAACACGCGCTTGTCACCATGCACGATCTCGGGAATGTAGCGCTGGGCCATGATGGTGCGGGTGCCGTTATCAGTCAGGGTTTCGATGATGGAACCGAGGTTCATTCCATCGCTGCCCACGCGGAAGATTCCTGCACCGCCCATGCCATCGAGGGGCTTGAGAATGATGTCGCGATGCTGCTGGTGAAATGCGCGTATCGGTGCAGTTTCGCTGGTCACCAGCGTGGGGGCGATGAATTCAGGAAAACCTGTGATCGCCAGTTTTTCATTGTGGTCACGAATCGCCTGTGGCCGGTTGAACACGCGCGCGCCTTCGGCTTCTGCGCGCTGCAGCAGATAGGTCGCGTAGATGTACTGCATGTTGAACGGCGGATCAGTGCGCTCGACGACTGCATCAAAGGCGCTCAGTGATTGCAGCATCGGCGCTTCAGCGCGGTACCACGCGCCCGTATCGCCAGTGAGATTGACGCGGGCGATAGCGGCTTTCACACCAGCCCCATCAAATATCAAATCTGCGTGACTGAACGCGTGAATTTCATGCCCGCGCCCTGCAGCTTCCACCATCATCGCGTAGGTAGAGTCCTTGGCAATCTTGAAGCTGGATAGCGCGTCCGCCGCGAATGCGATTTTCATGAAGGGCGACTCAATACTCTTCCGGATTAGGGTCGGTTTTTTCGAGTTCTACCGACGCTGCCAGTAACGCCAGTCGGGCGACCACACCGTACATGTAAAACCGGTTTGGCGCTGCGGTACCGGGCTTGGCAGCAAGATCCGGCAACGCATGCTGTTGCTCGAATGCGAGCGGCACGAAATGCGCGCCAGGCGCATTCAGGTTTTCATCGATCCCGCGCTCGGCATGCACGCGGTAGAAACCACCGACCACATAACGGTCAACCATGTACACCACGGGCTCGGCGACAGCGTCATTGATGTGCTCGAAGGTATGCACACCTTCCTGAATGATGACGTCGGAGACTTCCATGCCCTCTTTGATCACGGACATTTTATTGCGCTGTTTGCGATTGAGATCGACGACCTCACTGGCATCGCGCACGGTCATGATGCCCATGCCATAGGTGCCGGCATCGGCTTTGACGATGACGAAAGGGGTTTCCTTGATACCGTACTCTTTGTATTTCTTGCGAATCTTGGTCAGTACGGTATCGACAGTACTGGTCAGACAATCCTCACCGGTGCGCTCATGAAAATTAATGCCCGTACACTTTCCGAAGTAGGGATTGAGCATCCACGGATCGATATCAATCAGCTTGCAAAATTTCTTGACCACTTCGTCATAGGCCGCGAAGTGCTGTGTCTTGCGACGTACTGCCCAACCCGCATGAAGCGGCGGCAGCAAAGTCTGCTCATGCAGGTTTTCAAGAATGGCGGGTATGCCGGACGACAAATCGTTGTTGAGCAGAATAGTGCAGGGATCGAAATTCTTCAGACCCAAACGACGACCGTTGCTCAGCCGCTCCAGCGGCTCAAGTGTGATGCTGCTGCCGTCGGGCAGCTCGATCAGCGTGGGCTCTTTCACTTCCTCCGACAGACTACCTAGTCGAACATTCAGGCCGGTCTGACGAAAAATCTGCATCAGACGCGCAATATTTTGCAGATAAAAGGTATTGCGCGTGTGCCGCTCGGGAATCAGCAGCAGATTTTTTGCATCAGGACAGTATTTATCGATGGCTGCCATCGCCGCCTGTATTGCCAGCGGCAGCATCTCTGTCGCGAGGTTGTTGAAGCCGCCCGGAAAAAGATTGGTATCGACCGGTGCGAGCTTGAAGCCCGAGTTGCGCAGGTCAACCGAGCAATAAAATGGCGGGGTGTGCTCCTGCCATTCAAGACGAAACCAGCGCTCAATCGCCGGGGTCGCCGCGAGACTTTTCTTCTCGAGCTCGAGCAAAGGGCCGTTGAGAGCCGTAACCAAGTGGGGAACCATCGAAAACCTTCCAGAGAGTCGGTGAAACCTGTGCACGGACAGCGGGTGCGTCACAGGCTGAGAGCAAGTTTCCTTAAGCGGCCGGCAAATACACGCTTACTCGGACAGCAGCCTGAGAAAACCGGCTTCAAGGGCTCGATTTTAACGGGAATCCAAGGTCATCACCCCGAAACGGTGCAGCGCCATTGGAAACTCTAAGCCTTAGCTGGGGGCGGGGTGGATAATTTACAGGTCACCGAAAAGAAAAAACGCCCCCGTAAGGAGGCGTTTTAAGGAAAAACAGGGAATGAACGGCTGTATCAGGCTGCCAATCAGAGGTGATAAGCGGTCTCGCCGTGGCTGGTGATGTCCAGACCTTCGCGCTCTTCTTCTTCGGGTACGCGCAGACCGACGATCATGTCGACCAGCTTGTAAGCGATGATAGAGACGATGGCAGAAACCACGATCGTGATGATCACGCCTTCGGCCTGAATTGCCACCTGCGTAACCACCGAAAACTCATCGGGCTTGGCGCCGCCGGTGCCACCCAAACCGGGCGCTGTGAACACGCCAGTCAGGATCGCACCCACGATACCGCCTACACCGTGAACGCCGAACACATCCAGCGAGTCATCAGCACCGAGCATGCGCTTAAGGCCACTGACAGCCCATAAACACACGAAGCCGCAGACCAGACCGATCACGATGGCGCCCATCGGGCCCACGGTGCCACAGGCTGGCGTGATGCCGACCAAACCGGCCACCGCGCCCGAGGCAGCGCCCAGCATTGATGCCTTGCCCTTGAACAGCGCTTCGCCGAGACACCAGGCGAGCACGGCGGCAGCCGGCGCGACGAGTGTGTTGATGAAGGCCAGCGCGGCGCCCGAAGTGGCTTCGAGGTTGGAGCCTGCATTGAAGCCGAACCAGCCCACCCACAGCATCGAGGCACCGACCATGGTCATCGTCAGACTGTGCGGTGTCATCGCTTCACGACCGTAGCCGAGTCGCTTGCCCAGCATATACGCACCCACCAGACCGGCAACACCGGCGTTGATGTGGACTACGGTACCGCCTGCAAAATCCAGTGCGCCTTTGCTGAGCAGGTAACCACCCGCACCCCAGACCATGTGAGCGATCGGCAGATACGCAAAAGTGAACCACAGTACCGAGAACAGCAGTACCGCAGAAAACTTCATGCGTTCAGCAAAAGAGCCCACGATCAGCGCGCAAGTGATGCCGGCGAACGTGGCCTGGAACGCGATGAACACGAACTCAGGCAATTTCACTGTCGGTGTGAAAGTGTCAGCCAGAGATGCGGTGTTCACACCCTGCAGAAACAGCTTGGAGAAGTTGCCGATGATAGGACCTTCGCCACCAAACGCCACCGTGTAACCGTAAATGACCCACAGTACCGAGATCAGCGAAAACACCATCATCACCTGCATCAACACAGACAGCATGTTTTTGCTTCGAACAAGGCCGCCGTAGAAGAGTGCCAAACCCGGAATGGCCATCATGATGACCAGCAGTGTGGACACCATCATCCAGGCAACGTCACCCTTCTCCACGATCGGCGCTGGCGCATCGGCTGCTGGAGCAGCAGGTGCATCAGCGGCCGGCGCGGCATCGGGTGCGGCCGTGGTGGCCGCAGCAGCAGGCGCTGCTGCGGGCTCTTCTGCGTGAGTAAAAGACGCGAAACCCAGTCCGATCAAGAGCAGGAAAGCGCCTAGCATACGAATGAAACTTGTCTTCATGAGGATCCCCTTACAGTGCTTCTTTACCGGTTTCGCCGGTGCGGATCCGTACGACTTGCTGCAGGTCGTATACGAAGATCTTGCCGTCACCAATCTTGCCGGTGCGGGCCGCGTTTTCGATCGCTTCAATTGCACGTTCAACGATTGCGTCGTCAACCGCTGCCTCAATTTTGGTTTTTGGCAGGAAGTCGACCACGTACTCGGCACCGCGATACAGCTCGGTGTGACCTTTTTGACGCCCGAACCCCTTGACCTCGGTAACGGTGATGCCTTGCACACCGATGGTCGAGAGGGCTTCGCGCACTTCATCGAGCTTGAACGGCTTGATGATGGCAGTGATGAGTTTCATGTCAGCCTCGTATTTGAATCAGAAATTTTTCGTAACAGTCGCAACGAATTTGGTGTTACCCGTGTAGCCACGACCACCAAAGTTATAGCCGGAAGTAGAGTTATCGGCATCAGTTCCGACAACTGCTAATGCGGCTACTACAACACCAAAGTCCTTTGTTACGCCAACTTTCCAGTCGGTGTAGTTAGCCAAACCATTACTGTAATTTTTCACGCGCTGTTTACCAACGTGAAGATTCAATACGTAACCATCAGCAATTTCCGGATTCGCACTCAGGTCGATGTAATCGCTACCATCCGTGTTATCACCCCAGCCAATGAAGTTAGTCAGTGCATATGAATACTTCACAGTAGCAACACCATAGCCTAGCTGCGCATAAGCTTCTGTAGTGTTTGCATTAACGGTCACCGCGCTGAGCTTATTGCTAGGGTAGTTGTAGTGAATAAAGCCGACGTCATAAGCTATGCCGCCTGCCTCGCCACGCTTGCCGCCATAAATGTCCACTTCCATATTTGCGTCGCCACCTGCATCCTTCACCCATTTGATGGTTGAAGTCCACGCACCGATATAAAGTCCCGTTGGGGTATTAGAGTAATCAACGCCCGCAAAGACGGCCGGATCACGCCGCGACTGGGAAATGCCGCGGAACCGGTAATCTGATGTTGCGCCTGCGTTGAATGCCACCACATGGTCCGGCGCCGGCGCAGCCTCTTCCGCCTGAGCGAAGCCACCTACACATGCTGCCGACACGGCGCTGGCGAGAATCAGTTTTTTCATGGAATTTCCTTTTGATTTTTGAAGTGAATGAATAGCCTGCGAACAAAATCCCTGTTTGCTGATGGGAACTAAGCAGGACGTGTGCCAGCCCGATAAAGTAGGAATTGCTTGTCATTTCGGCCAAATCCGATAGGATCTGGCCTTGCTCTATCCCGCTCGATCACCTTGGTCACGCACCACGAAAGCGCAAACGCCTCGCAATGGTGCAACTTATCTTATCAAAGCCATGACGACACCTCTGAGTTTTCTATCCGAACTGCAGACCCGCATCAATGAGGTGCTGCAACAATCTCCGGCCAAAGATCTAGAAAAAAACATGAAAGCCATGCTCAATCAGGGCTTTTCCCGACTGGATCTGCTGACCCGGGACGAATTCGATGTGCAGGCTGACGTGCTCGCCCGCACCCGCGCCCGGCTGGAAGCGCTGGAAGCAAGGGTGGCCGAGCTCGAATCACGGCACCCTTCCTGACTCTTAATTCGTGGGTCTGGCGGTATTGAAAAGTCGGGCGCTGTCCGGGATGGACGCGCCTGCGGTGACGGTCGAGGTCCATTTAGCCAATGGCCTGCCTGCGTTCACGATCGTCGGGCTGGCTGATACGGAAGTCCGCGAATCGCGCGACCGCGTGCGGGCTGCGCTGCATAACGCCGGCTTTGATTTCCCCCCCGGACATATCACCGTCAATCTCGCACCCGCGGATTTACCCAAAGAGTCAGGACGCTTCGATTTGCCGATTGCGCTGGGCATATTGGCCGCATCCGGTCAGGTACCCGCCACAGAACTGGATGACTACGAATTTGCAGGTGAATTGTCGCTCTCGGGAGAGCTTCGGCCCATACGAGCGGCGCTGGCGATGACCTTTGCGATGCACCGGCAAGAAGATGGTCGCCAGCGCGCTTTCATTCTGCCGCGCGCCAATGCCGCCGAAGCCGCGCTGGTGCCCGGTGCGCGGGTGTATCCGGCAGACTCCTTGCTGCAGGTCTGCGCGCATTTTGCTGCGGCCGATGCCAGTGCGCGCCTGCTACCCGAACACGCGACCCCAAGGCCTGCGGCTGTGCAGAACATTCCGGACTTCGCGGAGGTGCGCGGCCAGTTGCATGCGCGTCGCGCGATGGAAATTGCGGCGGCGGGTGGTCACAGCGTGTTGATGGTGGGCCCGCCGGGTAGTGGCAAATCCATGCTCGCTGCGCGGCTGCCGGGCATCCTGCCACCGATGAGTGATGCCGAATCATTGGAAACGGCTGCCGTGCAATCGCTAGCCGGCAGTTTTACGATCAGTCGCTGGCGACAGCGGCCGTATCGCTCGCCGCATCACACCGCATCAGGCGTAGCGCTGGTGGGCGGAAGCAGCGTACCTCGCCCCGGTGAAATCTCACTCGCCAATCACGGTGTGCTTTTTCTCGATGAGTTGCCGGAGTTTGATCGCAAGGTGCTGGAAGTCTTGCGTGAGCCACTGGAATCCGGCCACATCACCATTTCACGCGCCGCTAGACAAGCGGAGTTTCCCTGTCGTTTTCAATTGATCGCTGCAATGAATCCCTGCCCTTGCGGCTATCTAGGCGATGCAAACCGAGCCTGTCGCTGTACGCCCGATGGCGTAGCGCGCTATCAGGGGAAAATTTCCGGACCGCTGATGGATCGCATCGACATGCAGATTCAGGTCTCCGCACTGACCACCGAAGAAATGCTGAGCACAGCGCCCGGTGAAGCATCAGCCGTGATCGCGCAGCGCGTCGTCAGTGCACGCGAACGGCAACTTGCGCGACAGCAGAAAGCCAATGCACGACTGAGCGTGCAGGAAATCGATGCATGGTGTCAGCCGGAAGCAGCGGCCGAATCGCTGCTGCGCACTGCGATTGATCGGCTGAATTGGTCTGCGCGTGCCTATCACCGTGTACTGCGGCTTGCGCGCACAATCGCCGATCTGGCCGACAGCCCCACGGTAGGCGCGGCACATGTCTCGGAAGCCATCCAATACAGGCGCGCGCTCAGTTCGAACCGGTCGTGATGACTCGGGCTACTGTTACCATCTCATCCATGATCAAATCACTTTCGCTGTCGCGATATTCGCGACTACTTGCACTGTCCGCATTCTGCGTGCTCACAAGCTTGTTGGCCAGCTGCGATCCCGCGCTGAACTGGCGCGAAGTACGCAGCGATGATGCGGGCTATACCGCGCTGTTCCCGGCAAAGCCCACCTCGTTTGAGCGCGCAGTCAATTTGGATGGGTTGCAGGTGATGATGAACATGACAGCGGCCGAAGCCGATGGCGTGAACTTTGCCGTCGCAACAGCGACCATTGAAGACGAAGGACAGCGCGCCAAGGCACTGATCGCCATGCAAACAGCGATGCTGCGCAATATCCAGGGCGAGATCACCGAGCAAAAGACCGTCACTGTAAAAGGTAGCGCCACAGCGATTCAGATTTATGCGACCGGCAAAGCAGGTCCGGCGGGAACACCGCTGGTGCTGTTTGCGCGTTTTGTCATGCACGAGCGTCAGGTATTTCAGATCATTGCGTTGGGCCCGAAAGAAAAACTCGGCACAGAAACTGCCGATACCTTTCTGAGTTCTTTTGCGTTCAACTGAGATGAGCGACGCGCCACACTATCTGCAGGGCAGACTAGGCATGCGCGTGGTGATGGTGTTCGCTGCCGCCTATTTTCTATCCTATGCGTTTCGCGCAATCAATGCGGTGATTGCGCCAGCGATGATGGCGGACTTGCAGCTGTCGAACGCTGATCTGGGTTTGTTGTCGTCGGCGTATTTTGTGGGTTTCGCGTGCATGCAATTGCCGCTAGGCGTGTGGCTGGACAAGTACGGCCCGCGACGCACTGAGTCGGCGCTACTTGCCTTTGCCGCACTGGGCGCAGCAATCTTTGCCTCGAGCGACACCCTGGCTGGCTTGTGGCTGGGCCGCGCACTGATTGGCATCGGTGTCTCGGCCTGTCTGATGGCGCCGCTCAAAGCTTATCGTGTCTGGTATCCCCCGGAGCGACAGAGTCAGCTGGCAAGCTGGATGCTGGTATTCGGTACCTGCGGCGCGCTGGCGACGACCGTGCCCGTGGCCATGCTGTTGCCCATGATTGGCTGGCGCGGTGTGTTCTGGGCGATGGCGATAATGATCGTTATGGCGGCGATTCTGCTTTTCTTGCGTCTCAAACCTGTAGAAAAGGAAATGCTGCAGCAGCAGGCGAAGATGCCCACGTCACCCGCGGCGCCGGGAGGCTACCGGGCAATTTTTTCTGATCCCTATTTCCGTCGCATGGCCTTGCTGAGTGGTGTGTATCAAGGTGGTTTCATGGCGATACAGACCCTGTGGGCAGGGCCGTGGATGGTGAATGTACTAGGGCTGTCGGTGGATGAAGCATCACAAGTGCTGTTTCTTTTCAATCTGTTCCTGATGTTTTCCTATATCGGACTGTCCTGGTGGGCGCCGCGTTACGTGTCCTACGGCGACCGACCGGGCATACCCGCGCTCAGGGTCGTCACCTACGGTTTGGCCCTATCGATGCTGATACAACTGGCCATGCTGCTTTTTCCTTATTCATGGGCATGGGTGTTCTGGTTAATTTTTGCGCTGGTCGTGACGGTAACGACACTGGCACAAACGCATGTGAGTTTGTCTTTTCCTTCCTCGCAGGCGGGACGCGCCAACAGTGCATTCAACCTGACGCTGTTCATTGGCGCTTTTGCTTTGCAATGGGGTATGGGATTGTTGATTGACGTGTTCGTGTCCCAGGGCTGGTCTCAATCATCGGCCATCCGGATGGCATGGGCGGTTTATCTGCTGTGTCAGCTGGGCGCACTGATTTTTTTCGTGAGTACCCGATCCCGTATTGCACCGTTTGCAGAAAAACCCGCAGGCGCGTGATTGGCTAAGCCGGCCTGTCCTGAAACGTAAATTTTTCAGCGTCCCCATCAGCGTGACGCCTTACACGACGAAAGATACCGCCATGTTGATTACATTTACCTCCAAATCATCTGCCGATGTGCTGATGTATGAAGTGCATGCAAAACCACTTATTGACCTATTGGGCAAAGACATACAACGCGGCGTCATTACTGCCGAAGAAACCACTGAGGCCATTGCACGCATCGAGTCGGCGATTGCCGATAGCAAACGGCAGCCAGACACGAGCCATCAAGCAACAGCATCCGATAACGTAGATGACGAGCTCGGCGACCAGATGGGCGCTTCGGGCGTGAGCTTCGGAGCGCGTGCTTTTCCGCTGCTTGAAATGTTGCGTGCAGCACAGCGTGACAAGCAATTCGTCATGTGGGGTGTCTGATGCTCCCAGACACTATGACATCAGTCATTGACGGCAAGGTATTGCAAGCGGCATTCATACGACACATGGGCAAACCACCAAGGGCACTGTTTTGAAATTGAAGCCGGAATCACTGGCGTTTGCACTCACAGGCGCTGCAAATGCGCTGGCGCAGGTCGAGGCCGGAAATGCGCTGCCGCGTGCGTTGGCTTCGGTCTTTGAAACGATGCGTGCCAGCGGCCAAGCACGTGGCGCAATACAGGACCTCAGTTATCGCAGCATGCGTCACTGGGGCAGAGGTCGAGCATTGCTTGCGCTGCTGACGGATAAGCCCGTTCAGCAAGCGCGGCTGCACAGTCTGCTGTGCTGTGCGCTGGCACTGCTGTCTGAAACCGAACCTGCTTACAGTGAACACACCTTGGTGGACCAGACGGTGACGGCCTGCGGCGCAGATCTCGAACTGGCCAAAGCCAAAGGTCTGGTGAATGCGGTGTTGCGCCGCTATACGCGTGAGCGAGAGCAACTGCTGCGGCAACTGCAAAACGACGAAACAGCGCAATGGAATTATCCGCAATGGTGGATCGACAAGGCGCGCGAAGCATGGCCAGCGCAATGGCAATCGCTGCTGGCCGCGGGCGACGTACAAGGGCCCATGAGCTTGCGAGTGAATGTGCGCAAGAGCAGCGTGGCAGACTATCTGACGCTGCTAGCGCAGCATGGTTTGGCGGCTGATGCGATTGGCCCATCCGCTGTACGCCTCAAACGACCGATGCCGGTCACAGAGATACCAGGTTTCATGCAGGGTCTGGTGTCAGTGCAGGACGCAGGCGCGCAATTAGCGGCGCCCCTGCTGGATGCGAAAACCGGCATGCGTGTACTGGACGCTTGTGCGGCCCCAGGCGGCAAGACCGGACATCTGCTCGAGTTGGCCGATATCGAAGTGACCGCCATCGATCAGGATTCAGAGCGCCTTGAGCGTGTGGCGCAGAATCTTGAACGACTCGGCTTGTCAGCGCGCTTGCTGTGCGCCGATGCCAGCCGGCGGGAGGGATGGGACGGTCGCCTGTTTGACCGCATTCTTGCCGATGTCCCCTGCACAGCGTCTGGCATTGTGCGGCGCCATCCGGATATTCGCTGGTTGCGCCGACCTGAGGATGCCAGCCAACTCGCAGCTCATTCGGCCGCCATTCTCGACAATCTGTGGGCGATGCTGCAGCCGGGCGGGAAACTGCTGCTCGTGACTTGCTCGATATGGCCCGAAGAATCGACGGATCAGGCAAAACGTCTGATTGAGCGGCATCAGGCCATTGTGCTTGATGCGCCCGGGCAGCTGCTGCCTGTTGCAGCCCCCGATCAGGACCATGACGGACTGTTTTACGCGCTACTCCAAAAGCCCCCAGTTTGATACCATCTCACCAAATTTTTCCTTGGCGCATCGCGCCGCCTGCCTGTGTGATTCATCGACTCCTCATAAGCTTTTTGCTGGCCTTGCTGGTTTTGTTGTCCCCACCGACAGCGCTGGCGGGCGAAGGCATTGAGCTTGTCGAAGCGAATGTTGAGGCCAGCGATGAAGGCTATCGCCTCGCATCGAGCTTTTCGGTTGAACTTTCACGCACACTCGAAGAAGCGCTGAAGCGCGGCGTACCGCTGTATTTCACGCTGCAGGTTCAGGTATCACGACCACGCTGGTACTGGTTTGATGAAGTGGCCATCAAATCGACCCGCACCTTCAGGCTTTCCTACAATTTACTGACCGAGCGCTACCGGGTTTCCATCGATGGCAATTTGCATCGTAATTTCTCGCGTCTGGATGACATGCTGGCTTTGCTGCGCAGACCCGGTCGTTGGGTGATTGCTGATAGCAATGCGCTTACACGCGATGCTGCCTACACGGTATCAGTTCAGCTCGGACTCGATGTCAGCCAACTTCCCAAGCCCATTCAGGTCAGTGCGATGAGCAACGATGAATGGCGGCTTGCTTCAGGCTGGTCGAATTTCAACTACAAGGCCGAGGGCAAGTGAAGCGCGCACTTCGCTACGTACTATTCGCTGCGGCGATCACCGTGGGTGTGCTGCTCTATCTACTGGCCGCCGCCAGCGAAAATGCGCAGCTTTTTGAAGACTATTACTCGTGGATTTTCGGTGCGAATCTCGCCGTAGGCACAGCCCTGTTCGTGCTGGTGTCTTTCCTGCTGGCTCGGCTCTATAGCCGCTATCGTCGCGGGCGCTTCGGATCGAAGCTGATGACTCGGCTGGTGCTGCTCTTTACGGTGATGGGTATCGTACCGGGCATCATTATTTACATGGTGTCGGTCCAGTTCGTCTCGCGCTCCATTGAGTCCTGGTTCAATGTTGAGGTGGAATCAGCGCTGGAATCCGGTGTGAAACTCGGTCGTGGTGCGCTCGAGGCCTCGCTGGCAGATCTTCGCGCTCGCTCGCGCCGCGTAGCTTCAGAGTTGACCGATATGTCTGATGCGACGCTGACGTCGCAACTAGCGAAAATTGCTGAACGGGAGCAACTACAAGATGTGCTGGTGGTTTCAGAAAATGGTCGTCTGATCGCCGCCGCAGGGGGCAAGCTCACGCGGCTGGCGCCCGAACTTCCTACGCAGGCCATGATCACACGCGCAAAAACCTTCGACGGTTTCGGCATCATCGAAGGTGAATCTGGCTCTGACCCAACCACAGCCGGTGATTTCAGGTTACGTGTCGTTGTGGCCATTCTGGGTGACGGTTCACTCACCTCGCTCGGCAGCGGGATGCGCTATCTACAAGTCTTGCAACCCGTGCAAGAACAATTGGCGGCGAATGCGGAAGCGCTACGCGATGCTTATAGCGGATACCAGGAACGCGCGCTCGCGAGAGATGGGCTTCGTCGCTTTTATCTGATCACGCTCACGCTGGTTTTGCTGCTCGCTGTATTCGCCGCCATGGTCAGCGCCTTCCTGCTCGCCACCGATCTCGCCGAGCCACTGCTGCTACTGGCTGAGGGTACGAAGGCTGTGGCCGAAGGCAATCTGTCTCCGCGTCCGATTGTGGCGACCTCCGACGAGTTGGGCACGCTGACGCAATCATTCAATACGATGACCATGCAGCTGGCAGACGCGCGCGCTGCCGTTGAAGGTAACCGGCAGGCACTAGAAGACGCCAAGGCTTATCTTGAGTCTGTGCTGGCAAATATGTCGGCTGGCGTGATGGTGCTCGATGAGCAGCTCAGACTCGTTACCTTCAATGCCTCAGCGAACCGCATTCTGCATCAGGATCTGGTGCCATTTCAGGGCCACGTCTTTGCCTCAATCGGCAGTGTCGTTGCCTTCAGCCAACCAGTCATTGATGCGTTCTCAAACCAAAATGCCCAAGCGGCGGGCGAAAACGTCGAGCCTGCAGCCCAGTACTGGCAACAACAAATCGAGATACCGCGCCGCATGATTGGCGAAGAGGGCGACGGCGATATCACGCTGTTGGCGCGCGGTGGTCGGCTACCCGTCGGATCGGGCTCAGGTTATGTGGTGGTGTTTGACGATATCTCCGATCTGATTTCAGGACAGCGCTCCATTGCCTGGGCGGAAGTGGCCCGTCGTCTCGCGCATGAAATCAAGAATCCGCTGACGCCGATACAGTTATCCGCCGAGCGCTTGATGATGAAGTTGCAGCCCAAACTGGATATAAACGACAGCGCTTTGCTTGAACGAGGTACTAATACCATCGTCAATCAAGTGTTGGCCATGCAACAAATGGTGGACAATTTTCGGGATTATGCGAAGACACCGCCACCCCAGTTACAGCCACTGGATCTCAATGGGCTGATTGACGAAATCCTTGAACTTTATCCCGACAGCAAGGACCTTCGTTCGATACGAGCGCAGCTGTCTGAAAATCTACCGCGCATCCTCGGGGATGCAACTCAATTGAGACAAGTGGTACACAACCTACTCCAGAACGCGCAGGACGCGACATCCGAAGGCGATGACAGCCCACGCAGTGTGCGCATCGACATCACCACGGAGGCCGTGCACTACGCTGAAGCGGAAGGCAGTACCCGAACCGCCGTCCGCCTGACTATCGCCGACAACGGCTCGGGCTTCGACCCGCGCATGCTGGCCCGTGCGTTCGAGCCCTATGCCACCTCGAAGCGGCGTGGCACCGGGCTAGGGTTGCCGGTGGTTAAGAAAATTATCGAGGAGCACGGCGGAACGATTGAGCTGCAAAACCGAAAGGACGGGCCGGGCGCCAAAGTACTGGTCTTGCTGCGCAAGCTTGCAGGGCCGAATATTTAACTGTTTGACATTAGTTGTTGCAAAAAATACAATTTCTGTGCGGCGACTCCCTTGCATTGATACGAAAAGGCAGGCAGATGGCAAATATTTTGGTAGTTGACGATGAAATGGGTATCCGGGAGCTCTTATCCGAGATTCTGGGCGATGAAGGACATGTGGTCACGACGGCCGAAGATGCCAATCATGCGCGCGAGATACGCCTCTCAGGCGCGCCCGATCTGGTGCTGCTAGATATCTGGATGCCCGATATCGATGGCGTAACCCTTCTCAAGGAGTGGCAACGCGATGGCTTGCTGACTATGCCCGTCATCATGATGTCCGGGCACGCCACCATTGATACGGCCGTCGAGGCTACACGCATCGGTGCGATGAATTTCCTGGAAAAACCCATCTCCCTGCAAAAACTTCTCAAAACCGTGCAGCAAGGTCTTTCGCGTGGCTCGGATCAAGCGCGCGGCAGTCTCATTTCTCAAAGCATGCGCGGTATGGGATTGCAGGAAAAAATGGACCTCACGCCAGTCACGCATACGCTCAATGGCAATGGGAAAAGTTTCAATGGCGCCTTGCAAGCTACCTCATTTGGCGCCTCAGAAAATGATTTCCGTGTGTCTTTTGAATTGCCTCTGCGAGAAGCGCGTGATGCCTTTGAGCGCGCTTATTTCGAGCATCATCTGGTGCGCGAGGGAGGCAGCATGACCCGAGTCGCCGAACGCACAGGCCTTGAGCGTACACACCTCTACCGCAAGCTCAAGCAACTCGGTGTCGAGTCAAGCAAGGGCCCTAAAAAAGTCAGCGAATGACACTAATGACGCTGGTCTACGGTGGCACGGCGAGCGACAGAGAAAAGGCCATCGCATCCGTTGCGTCGCAGACTAGCGTGGGCGTGATCATCGAAGGTCTGCCCGATGGCACTGGCTTGCTGGAAGATCTGGCGGCGACGAGTCAGTTGCAATTGCAACGGATTGCGCCGGGGTGTCCATGCTGCCATGGCAATCTGACCGTACGGGTCATGCTCAATCGCATGCTGCGGCAGGCGCCTCAGCAGATTTATCTTGGTATCGCCGATGCATCGCATCTGCCGGCCATTCGTGAATTTTTGCAAGAAGATCAGTACCAGGAAAGATTGTTATTGGGCGCCGAAATCGACTGCAGTCATTGATGCTGTTCATCATTGCAGGCAGTGGGCATGAGATTTGCGACAGGCTGCTATTGAAAAATCGCTTCGCAGCACCATCTAGAAGGACAGGAAAATTGATCTTCGGTGTACCAAATCAAGGAGCACACATGAACCTGATCTACAACAGTGAGCATTACAGCGTCGTTGAATTCGGCGCACAAGCTGGCATGGAAACCATGCGTTTCGGTGGCTACGAAATACTAGACAAACCTGCGCGGCGCGAAACGTTCATCGCCGGACCACTGGCCGAAGCCTTCCGTCAGCATGTCCGCGAGCTGATCGCCAGCGAACCCAGTGTTGAGGACGTAGACGAATTCCTTAGCGGCTATGGGTCGCTAATGGGACAACCGGTCGTGCTTCACTAGGCGCATCATTTACGCCAGCCTGACTGTCTGCAGAACGGGGTGTATTCTCTCCTTGCATGCATGCCAATTCTCGACCCGTTCAAAGCAATCAATCCAGCGTACATGATCAGCTGGAGGCGGTCGTTGCAAAACACGCAGCGACTGCTTTCCGCAAGCCTGTTTCCGCAGTCAATCTTGAAGCATTTACCACCAGTATCGCTGCCTGGAAATCGCGCGGCGACACGCCACTGATACTGGATGCTGGGTGTGGCGTTGGTCTATCCACCCGCAAGCTCGCACAAGCTTTTCCCGACAGTTTCATCATTGGTGTCGATCAGTCGGCGGACCGACTGGGACGCGACGTCCGATGGCCAGTAGACCCGCCGGAAAATTTCATCACGGTGCGCGCCGACCTCGTTGATTACTGGCGGCTGATGCTCGCCGAGGACATCTACCCGCAACAGCACTATCTCTTATATCCGAACCCCTGGCCCAAGAAATCGCAGCTCGGAAGACGGTGGCATGGACATGCGATTTTCCCCGTGGTGGTGGCGCTGGGTGGTCGTATCGAATGCCGCAGTAACTGGAAAACTTACATCGATGAATTCGCGTTATCGCTGCGTCAACTGAGTGGCATTGCTGTGCACACCGAGATGCATGACAGCGTACCTGCGGAAGCCCTCACACCTTTTGAGGCCAAATATGCAAGCTCAGGTCACGCACTCTGGCGATGCTGTGCCGAACTGCCGCAAAGCCCAGGTCTTGCGGAGATATTGATGAATTCGTGATACCGTTGTTCGCACTACTTACTTCTTTTTTTAACTCCCATGTGCCAGCTATTGGGCATGAATTGCAATGTGCCGACCGACATTGTGTTCAGCTTTACCGGCTTTGCAACGCGCGGCGGCCAAACCGATGAACACAAAGACGGCTGGGGTATTGCCTTCTTCGAAGGTGCAGGCGTAAGACTGTTTGTCGATCATGAGTCGGCGACTGCCTCGCCTGTGGCCGAGTTGATCAAGCGCTATCCGATCAAATCAAAAAACGTCATCTCGCATATCCGTAAAGCCACCCAAGGACCTGTCGCTCTGGAGAATTGTCACCCCTTCATCCGCGAGCTGTGGGGCCGATACTGGGTTTTTGCCCACAACGGCGATCTGAAAAATTTTTCGCCGAAGTTAACGGGTGCTTTCCGTCCGGTAGGAACCACCGATAGCGAGCAGGCGTTTTGTTATCTACTGCAATCGCTGCATGAGCGCTTCGGTGACAGCTTGCCAACGATGTCGACGCTGCGTACAGCCATCGACGAACTCACGAAGGACATCGCGAACCATGGGGTATTCAATATGATGCTCTCGGATGGCTCTGCGCTGTTTGCACACTGTTCAACACGCTTGCACTACCTCGTCCGGCAATACCCTTTTACGCAAGCCAGATTATCGGATCAGGATTTGTCAGTAGATTTTTCTGAGGTCACAACACCCAATGATCGCGTGGCGCTCATTGTGACCGAGCCACTGACCACCAACGAAACTTGGCAAGCATTTGAAGCTAATGAGTTGAAAGTTTTTGTGGATGGCGCGCCTCTGCCGCAGGCATAAAAAGCTCAGTCGTCTGAAGAACTGCTCGACGACCCTGAGCTCGACCTTGAGCCCGACCTTAAAAGCGCCGAAAACTTCACACCACAAATCAGAGATTCGGCGCTAGCCAACTCTGCAACTGCTCGACGGATACCTTGCGTCTTTGGGCCATGTCGCGCAACTGATCTTCGCCGATTTTTCCGACCGTGAAGTACTTGGACTCCGGATGCGCAAAATAAAAACCTGAGACCGCCGCGCCGGGGAACATAGCAAACGATTCTGTCAGGGTCATGCCAATGTCTTCGGCCTCGAGAATACGGAACATATCCGCCTTAACGGTGTGCTCGGGACAAGCAGGATAACCGGGCGCTGGCCGGATACCCTGATAAGCCTCGGCAATCAACGCCCCTAGCTCCAGATGCTCATCACTCGCATAGGCCCACAACTCCTTACGAACCCGCTCATGCAGGTACTCGGCACAGGCTTCGGCAAAGCGATCCGCCAATGCCTTGAGCATGATGGATGAATAATCATCATTGGCGTCTTCAAAACGCTTCTCATGCTTTTCAATGCCTATCCCCGAGGTGACGGCAAACAACCCAATGTA
>CAMBJI010000001.1 GCA_945867725.1 Bordetella parapertussis | reverse complement strand
GTGTCGAATGGCTTTCAGAATCGTCAGCGCGCGCTCATCGTCATGGTCATGAATGATGCGAACCAAGGAGACGATGTCGGCGCCGGTTGGCAATGCCTCTGCAAGAAAATTCCCGCCTACGGCTTGGGCACGATCAGCAATCCCGGCATTCTGAAAACGCGCGCGGGCATTGGCTGCTACGGGCGGCAAGTCGAACAGCGTCAGTTTCAGATGCGGCGCGCGCTCGGCAACGCTGACCAGAAAGCGACCTTCGCCGCCGCCCACATCCAGCAAATGACGATGCGGAGCGAATGAGAAAGCATCGAGAATTTCAGCAGCCACCAAAGGCTGGGAAGCCGACATCAGCGCAGAGTAATTAGCGACTTTTTCCGGAGCGATCTCAGCGGCATGCGCCTTGGCGGCGTCCGCGGTGTAGGGATAATACTCAGAGAGTGAAGGCCGCACGTGGCCGCGCAGCAGCGCCACCGGATCAGTCAGATCGGCATAAAGCGTGGCGTGATGACGGACCATGGCGATTACTGCTTCGTTATCAACCAAGGGCGCGCCCAACATGCCCAGGCCATAACGCTGCTCACCGGCTGGCGTCAAGCCGCGTTTTTCGACCAGCCCAAGCGACTGGGCCGCCACCAACAAGCGCTCCGCGGCCTCAATCGACATATCGAATTGGCGCGCCAGCGCACTGATACTTTGCGGTCCCTGCGCGAGTTTTTTAAAGAGGTCGAGCTGCACACAGGCAGCGAGCACCTGTGAATAGACAAAGCCAGCGACCAGATCGAATACTTCACGCGCGTGGCGATGGGCGATCGGACGCGTGAGCAAAAAGCCGGACGCGAAACGATGAAACGCTGGATTGGCGAGCAGGCGGTCACGCCAGCCAAGTAACCAGTCTGACCAAGAGAGCACGGCTGTCGTCATCGCTAAGCTGAAATGCGGGTAACGCTGGGCACAAGCTTGCGCGTGAGCTCAACGGGTACCAGTCTGCGGGATTCCTGACGCACCAAGGTGCGCAGCTGCGCCGAACCGCGGCAGCTAGGAATGGAGGCGCTGGCATAGGCGATCAGCTGATCAAAATACTGAATGGCGCCCGAAAGCCCTAGCTCCGCCGCCGAGCTAGGGCGACCCAGCGCAGCGTCTTGTCCAGACGGCTTGCCCAGCTGCTCGGGATCCATTGCCACATCGCGAATATCGTCAGCAACTTGGTAGGCCTCGCCCAGCCATTCACCGAGCGCACGCCAGGGTGCCGATGCGGCACCCGCAGCCTGAGCACCGGCGACCGTGGCTGCTACAAACAAGGCCCCTGTCTTGGCGCGCTGATAGGCGGTGAGCGCCACTCGCGGTTCGCATTCCCAAGCCTGACCCGCGACAATGCCCGTGGGCGCGGCAACGCCGGCTGCCACCGTACTCATCAGCGGACCCATGCGTTCTGGATTTTTCGAGGCGGCCACGGCAAGACTTTGGAAAGCCGTCACGATCAGCGCATCACCGGCCAGCACCGCCAGCCGCTCACCGTAGGCACCAAAGACGGAAGGTCGGCCCCGACGCATAGTCGCGTTGTCAAAACAGGGCAAATCATCATGAACCAGTGAAGCACAGTGCATCAGCTCAATCGCTGCGCCGGCAGCGGCCGCCAAACCGACATCGTCTGCGCCACAGGCCTGGGCAACCGCCAAGGTCAGGTGGGGGCGAATGCGCGCGCCACCCGGAAATACCGAATGACGAATGGCGGCGGCTAAACGCGGCGGCCCTTCCGGGGCTTCCTGGGCTGCTATTGCGGCCTCCAAGGCCGCTTCAATACGCTCGGAATTGTCCATACTGTCTCCTATGCGGCCTGCCTGGCCGTTGTTAAGTGTAAGTTATTCCTGTCAGTTATATATGTCAAGTTTAATTGACAAGTGGCGACTCGTGCGCAGTTAAGGCTCGCCGCTTGTCCCTGACCAAGTCCGGGCGCCGGCCGGCATCTGCTTGTACGGCAAGCTTGTCGGCCCTCAAGAAGCCGCTTTCACGCTGCCCTATGTTCTGGTTTGCCCATCGCAACCGTCATTCGTCGCGCTCGCGATGCGCGCACCATCAGAAACAACACAGGGGAGTTCATCATGAGATTTTTGGGCCAACGCGGCACCGTTGCGGTGCTGCTTGCGGGGCTGTCATTGCTGAGCGGCTGCGGCGGCAGCGGCAGTGATGGCGGGAGCACCGGTCAGACCGGGACATCAGTAACGTCCCAGGAAACCGGCACAACAGGGACTGCGACCGCCTGCCCCGGCAGCGGCGCCGATTGCACCGGCACGACGATTTTGCGCACGGATCAGGGTATCGGGGTGACCGACTTCGGGGTGCAGGTGTACGGGACATCGACCAACGACTTACTCACACCGAACCCAGCCCCACAAATAGCTTACGGACTCATACCCGCCACCGGTGGAGTGGCTGATGTGCGCGTCAGCAAAGCGACAGATGGCCGACTGGCATCGGTCACCCTGCTGCTATCGAATTTAGGTTTGTCCTGGGACGGCAAAACCGAACGCCCGCGGATCATCGAAACCTTCGAAACTCGCCAGGGACGCGTGCAACTCGACGCCAACGGACTGGCCGTCCTTGCGCCACTACCCGCCGCCACCGATCGGAGTTTTTTCGACTTCGGCACCAAAGGGGCTAACGGCACGCAGGCCAATTACGCAAACAACGTTTACTTTCCGCGTACCGAAGCCGTGCGCTGCCCGAGCAACAATCAGGGCTGCCCCAGCGTGGAAACTCAAGGCCTGACAGCACGGCTGGGCGACTGGCGCAGCGGCGGCAGCACACCCGATAGCGCGCAGGTCACGCGACTTCACGAAGACGGTGCGACGCAAGCAGGCTATGGCGTGGATGCCAATGGGCAGTTGGTTCTGCTGCCTTGGGCTGACGGCGTTGGCGTGCCCTACCCCGGATTCAAGGGTTACCGTGATTTCCTTCACTGGTCCTACGCGCATGCGAATCTAGGCGCGTGGATCACGCAGGACACCGTAATGATTGACGAATGGGGTGGCCGCGACGAGCACAATAAGATGCGGCGCGGTCTGATAGCCTTCGGTCAAGTAACGCCGGCGGCACAAGTGCCGTCCAGCGGTGTGGTGCGTTATCGCGGGCGGATACATGGATGGTTCAACTATCTGCAAGCGCAGGATTCATATCCGCTTTTTGGCGAGGTAGAAGCAACCGTCGATTTTGGCAACCGCACGGTTGTGCTCACCTTCAGTGGCACGCGCATCGATGAAGGACTGATGGATCCCCTGCCGCTCGCGCTCACGGCAAGCACGGCATTAAGCAGCGGCCAACTCGCGAATTATTTTTTCGGTAGCGCAGGCAACACCACACTCAATGGCGGTATCGGTGGACGTTTCTTCGGTCCGGTGAGCGATGGCGGCAGTGGTACAGGACCCGCAGAAATGGGCGGGAATTTTCAGCTGCAAAGCACGAATCAGGGACCCACTGCTATTGGAGGATTCTTGTTGCGCAAGATTTGACGCGCGATAGTCAGTAGCTCAATGAAAGACGTCATCGTGCGCCAGATACCAACGCAAGCCGCTGTCTGGTATCTGGTGTCTGGCGACGTCCGACGCACTGAAAATATTCTGATTACGTCTGTAAAACTTCTTCCACGACAACCGTAAGCAAGGCCGCGCACTGCGCTGGGCTTTCTTCATGGGCAAGATGTCCGAGCATGGGCCAAAGCACTTGTCGCGACTGTGGCAAGCGGCGCGCCACCAGTGCCGCCTGTGAGGCGGGTACCGTCGCATCGTTTTCAGCAGCCACCATCCACACGGGCAATGTCAGTCCGGGTAATTCGCGTTCCAATGGTTCGAGATCCCAGTGCGCCATCATTGCCAGCGCGGCAGACACATGGCCGGGACTGCTCACCACACGGGCATATAAATCAACACCCACCGCATCAAGCGTTGAACCCGTACCGCGAATGAGCTTCTGAACAACCGCGGCATCCTTCGCCTGCCAAGCGAAAAAGCGTGATGCGATCGAACCCGCTGCAAGTAAACGCGCCACCGGTTAAAAGAACTGTCCGGCCAAACCACCAAATGCAAGGAAAGCCCCATTAATACTGACCAACGCTG
Organism: Bordetella parapertussis; assembly: GCA_945867725.1. Classification (GTDB taxonomy): domain Bacteria; phylum Pseudomonadota; class Gammaproteobacteria; order Burkholderiales; family Burkholderiaceae_D; genus Pernthalerella. Next base: position 28,408 of record CAMBJI010000001.1, on the reverse strand, counting down.
CAGGTGCAATCGACCGATCAAGAATCATGCGCGCGGCCACGGCCGCACCGGCTGAATGCCCCACGATGACGGTTGGCGAAATTTTCAGCGCATGCATTAATGCCGCAACATTGCGCGCCATACCTGCCAGCGATTGCTCGGCATTCGGTGGCATCGTCGTGAAGGCGTGACCAGGCAAATCCATGACGATCACGCAGTAACGCAGCGCGAGCAAAGGCGCAACATCGCGCCACGAATGCGACGATGAGCCCGTGCCATGCAACAGCACAATCACCGGCGCATCATCGGGCGCGGGACCGAATTGCTGCACGTGCCAGTGCAAGCCAGCAGCTTTCACAAAACGACTGTTACTGCGATTGGGCCAGTCGCGGCCGTCAATCTCCCATTGCAAACGCTGGCTCACACTAACGCGATCCGTTCTGGGTGGCTGCGCGCACTGCCAGTGATACCGCTGCGGCGCCCGCATGCGGCAAAGGGATGTAACGCGCGCGCATGGCGCCAGCAAGTTGAGCCGCCAATTCCTGGGGTTTGGGTGAGGTATCAATGAACAATAAAGGGACTTGCAAGGCAGCGAGCTGACGTGCTGCCTGAGTGGCTTCGGCTTGGGCACGCTCGCGCCCGCCGGTGCCATCACGTGCCACGTTGGCGCGTCCATCGGTGAGCAAGACAACGACCGGCGACTGTCCGCGACGACGCAGACCTTCGGCAACGCTGGCTGCAGTATCGATGGCGGTGGCCAGTGGTGTGCCGCCACCGCCCGGCAGTCCTGACAAGCTGCGCTTGGCGCGCACGAGCGAGCGCGTCGGTGGCAAAAGCAATTCAGCGACCTTGCCACGAAACGCAATCAGCGCAACCTGATCGCGCCTGACATAACAATCCGCCAGCAGCAATTCAACAGCGCCTTTGGCTTCGGCCAGCCGGTGCAATGCGGACGAGCCGGAAGCATCGACGACAAACAAGGTAGTGGTTGCCGTTTTTTGTTTGATGCGTGCGATATGAAAATCATCGGAGCGTACCTGCACGCGTTGTTGGGCCTCAGGGCCCAACGTCGCTTTACGAATTTTTTGCCAAGGCGCTGCGGCGCGCAGTGTGTCGATCAGATGCAGGCGGCTGCCATGCGCGGGCTGCGCACGGCGCGATCCTGAAGGTCGTCCGCGCTGACCACCTTTAACCATCGCACCGGATTTCCCGCTACTCGAACGCTGCTGCAAACTACCTGCGATCAGTTGCGATAACAAGCCCGCAGGAATCGCTGCCTTGGCGGCATCAAGCACGCGATCTTCCATGGCTTTGTTTTCAGTGGGATCGGGTGGCGACGTTCGGTCATCTTTGTCATCTTGCTGATCGTCCTGATCATCCTTATTGTCGTCAGGATCGTTAGGAGGCGCGTCATCCATTGGCTGTTCTGGCGGCTCTTCTGGAGGCTGTTCCTCGGGCTGCTCTTCCTGTTCTTGCTCAGGTGCAGGAGGCATGCGGGTAGCGCGTGGCGAGAGCACGAGCGTTGCTGCCAAACGCGCATCGTTGTCGCTCACGGTCTGGTTACCCATGAGCGCCGCGCTCGCGCACGCAACCGCTCGCGCCATGATCGATGCACGCATTGAATCAACACCCAGAACCAGCGCGGTGCCACACAGAACTTTGAGCACTTCATCCGGCACCTCGACGCCAGCGAGTGCTTCACGCGCAGCGACAATGTCGTCGATACTGCCTGCCATCATCTGCTGCATATCGATGTCGTTCACTCTGCGCGGGGAAATTGGGCGCAGATCAAGCTCAAAAGCTAACCGGTCACGTAAAGCGGGCGAAAGCGATTCTTCTTCGGACAATCCTTCGTCAAGCGCAACCACAGCAAAACGTGTCGGTCGCCGCTCGGCAAGGCCATCGCGCTCAAGCACGACCGCGCGTTCATCCATAACTTGCGTCAGTCGTGCGGCGGTGGCCGTCGGCAAACGTTCGGCCATGCTGAGTATCAGTGTCCCGCCATCCGCCTCTGCCAGCAATCCAGGCTGCAGTACCGGGCGACCCGTCGCCAGTGTCGCGGACAAATCCAGACCACCGAGCAAACGCTCGTCGGTAATGGAAATAGGCATACGCACCCAGCGCGATGGGCTCATGAGTGAGCGCAGCAAATTCAACCAGGCATCACGTACGGGCCCAGCTGAAGCACGTAGTCGCACGCCACCCAATGCGCTGTGATCAATCGCAAGCAAAACGGCCACCTGCACCGCCTGCTGCCAGAGGCTGTCCTGATCTTCGTCGGAGAGATGATCGGGGTTTGGGGTCATTCGTGTCGACTCATGCGTGTGGACTCAAGCCTGTAAATTCATGCCAAAAACTGGCATGCGTCAGACAAAGACTTCTTCAACAGCGCGAGCCACGCGCGTACCCGAACCCGCATCGTCCAGAGGGTTGCGTCGCAAGCGGTGGCGCAACGCGGATCCTGCCATGCGTTTGAGATGCGCGTCAGTAACCGCATCGTCTCCCTCAAAAGCAGCCAAGGCGCGCGCCGCGCGCATGAGCGCCAGTTCGCCACGCAGACCATCGGTACCCAATGCCATACAGAGTTGTGCCGAGCGCGTGAGTGCGTGATCTGGCACGTCAACGTCTGGCAGTTTTTTGCGGGCTGCAATGAGGCGGCGGCGAATCTTTTCGTCTTCCTTGCGCCAAGACTCTATGAAGGCCTCAGGCCCGCGCTCATAGGCATCGCGTCGTCGAACGACTTCGATGCGCATTTTCAGGTCCGTCGGTGTGGTCACATCAACCGCCAGACCAAAACGGTCCAGCAACTGCGGACGCAACTCGCCCTCTTCCGGATTGCCACTGCCCACCAGCACAAAACGCGCCGGATGACGCACCGACAAACCCTCGCGCTCCACCATATTCTCGCCAGAAGCCGCGACGTCGATCAGCAAGTCGACCAAATGGTCTTCGAGCAAATTGACTTCATCAATGTAAAGAAATCCGCGATTAGCACGCGCAAGCAAACCTGGCTCGAAGGCCTTGATGCCTTGCGATAAAGCGCGTTCAAGATCCAGTGCGCCCACTACACGATCTTCTGTTGCACCCAAAGGCAAATCGACTACGGGTACTGGCTTGAGAACACTCTTAGTGTGTCCCTCGGCCTTGAGCGGCGCGCACTGCTCGCATGAAGGTGTGCCGGGTTCAGGATCGCAACCATAAGGACAGTTCGCCATGGCGCGCATTTTCGGTAGCAAGGCGGCCAGCGCACGAACGGCGGTGGACTTGCCCGTGCCACGGTCGCCAAAAACCAGCACACCACCCACGCCAGGATCGACGGCCGCCACAAGAATGGCGTGCTTCATCTCGTCCTGACCGACGATGGCTGAAAAAGGGAAACTAAGCCTCATGAAAATATTCTCCGAAGGGTATTCAGGCGCTCCAGCGCCGCCACAAGTCAGCTGCATGGGATAGGCCCGCAGCCATCAACAGCAAGGCCACCACATACCAAGGGGCAGCCATCATTGACGCGCGCAGTGCCAGCATGAGGTAAAGGCCCGCCAGCAACGTGCCCCGCAACTCCGACATGGGTATGCCGCGGCCAGTACGACGACGCCACCAGGACAGCAGGCCCCATTCGACCAAGGTCACCGAGATCACAATATCGATCAGCAGCGTGCCTGAGAAAAACTCTTGCAAGGTATTTCCCCAAAATCGCAGCCCGTGCTGCCTGTTGTCATTGTTGTACCGGGTCGACCATGGAACCCGGTGCTTTTTGCCAGTTTACATCTGATAGCGTCAGACTATTCCGACACTTGTTCTCGGAAGTGTAACTCTGAAAGTCCGGCTTGTAATGTGCTTCGGCGTACTGATTTTGGAAATCGTGCTGGCCGGGGGGAGTTTTTGTTGGGTGTCTTGGAGCAAAACTTCCCGTCGACAGATTGAAAACAAAATTCACGTGGTTTTGATGCTTAATGAACCAAGATTCCTCACAGAATTCACCCCACCAACTTTGCAATGCATGAAAACCTCCTACAACGCTGTAACTCGCTGGGTTCACTGGCTGACCGCACTGCTTGTGGTGACGACTTTCATCCTTGGCCCGGAAGATATCGATGAAGCAGAAAATCTGGGGATCAACTGGAGTGTGCAAGTCCATGAAACATTAGGGCTCGTCGTATTTGGTTTAAGTGTTTTTCGCATTGTCTGGATGTTTTTTGGGCAACCGCGCTTGCACATCCCGATGTCGACCATCATGTCCATTAGCGCCAAGACGCTTCAAGTTGCCCTGTATTTTTTGTTGCTCGCGGTTCCTTTAACGGCAGTGTTCGGTATTTGGCTCAATGGCGATGAATTAAATCTCATCCGTAATACGACGATCATTGCTCCGTTCGCGACGATGGAAAATGCAGGTGAGCTACTGCTTGATCTTCACCCAGTGCTTGCCGATGTATTGATGTGGCTGGCAGGCGTCCATGCGGTGGCGGCGTTGTTTCATCATTACATTTTGAAAGACAATGTTCTTAAGTCGATGATATCGAAGTAGCTTAGTGATCCATGATAAGAACATACATATCCGTGACTGCGTACACACGCCCTAGCTGCTAGCCTTCACGCCCCGGTTCGATGTTGCTCCAGGCGAGCATTCGGACCGACATCGTTTCAGACTTTTTTTGTGACCCTTTCTTGACTCTTTCCTGCGTCTTTCAATCCTTCGTCTGTCAAAACCACTAGAACCCTAACTTCTCCGCGGCGCTTGCGGAAACCTTTTGATCTATACGCATTCTGAAATCTTGTGGCTAGGTGACTATGTGATGCCTCGGCGTATCCAAACCGGACAGTGCGCTTGCAAAATTCTTCTCTTGCGATAGTGATGCTGCAGACGTCCGTCGAACGTAGGACCGCGCTGAAATCACAATTGTTACGTGAGCCAGAGTATTCGCACACAGCGTGCAGGATATGCACGCCTAAAAACACAGACTCTAAACAAAACCAAAGGCCTCAACATGACCGGAACATTGAACAAGGCTTTACTGATCGGCCATCTTGGCCATGATCCTGATCTACGTACGATGAACAGCGGCGAGCCCGTCGCGCATTTATCAGTCGCAACCAGCGAGGGATGGAAAAACAAATCAAACAGCGCACGGCGTGACGCCACCGAATGGCATCGTGTCGTCGTTTACAAACGGCTGGCCGAGATGGCCGGGGAGCATCTGAAAAAAGGCGCGCTAGTCTATGTCGAAGGCCATCTGCAAACGCGTAAATGGACAGGTAAAGATGGCGTCGAACGTCATACCACCGAAATCGTGGGTGACGAGTTAAGGCTGCTGCACCGCCCGTCGGAATATCGGGCAGCGCTGGAGGCGCATGCGACACCACGATTTGACAAAACGGTCGTAGAGAATGCGGGTGGACAAAGTATCTCGTTTTAAAGCTTTACAGCAAACCGATCAGAGGAGCGTGTGGCCATGGATCACAGCCCTGACCCGCGAACATGGCGCAGTATTTGAAAGGCTTTACCGCTCACTGTTTACTTTGGCTCGTTACTTATATGGCGTCATCCACCCCAGTCCGGCCGCAGTTCCTCCGCGCGGCCGGTACTCACAACCTATCCAACCGTCATAGCCTGCCTCATCCATCATCGCAAACAACCACGGATAGTTCAGCTCACCCACGTCCGGCTCATGCCGCTCAGGCACGCTGGCGATTTGCACGTGACCGATATGAGGTAAGTGCTGCCTAAACGTGCTGATGATGTCGCCCTCCATAATTTGGGCATGATAAAAATCCATCTGTACTTTGAGGTTCACCGCACCAACCTGTTCCAGCAGCGCATGCGCATCCTGTTGATAGTTCAGAAAATAACCCGGCATATCGCGCGTATTGATCGGCTCGATTAATAGCGTAATGCCATGCGGCGCAAGATGCTCGCTGGCATAGCGCAGGTTTCGTATGAAGGTGTCATGACACTCGGCGAGGTCGGCATGGGGCGGCACAATGCCAGCCAGTGCATGTAGCCGAGTCGTGCCAGCTGCTAGCGCATAGTCGAGCGCTTTCTCCACGCCGTCACGGAAATCTTTCTCACGCCCCGGCAGCGCGCCCAGACCACGTTCGCCAGCGGCCCAGTCGCCCGGCGGTAAATTGAACAGCACATTTTCCAGACTGTTCTCGCGCAGCGCCTGTGCAATCGCCTGCTTGTCTTCTTCATAGGGGAACAGATACTCAACCCCAGGGAATCCAGCGGCAGATGCAGCAGCAAAGCGCTCCATGAAAGGCACTTCGTTAAACAGGAAACTCAGATTGGCGGCGAATTTCAGCATGACACTGGCCCGATTGAGTGGAAATTAAGTTGCCATGATACAAGCCCTGCCCTTATCCTTTTGCGGATACTAATCACAATAAGGGAGACAAGCATGGAAGTCCTGATCACGGGTGGCGCTGGCTTTTTGGGTTCGAAACTGGCGCGGCAGCTACTGGCACGCGGCACGCTGGCCGGACCCTCGGGTCAGCCGGAAAAAATTTCCCGCATCACGCTGCTGGATCAGGTCGCGGCGCAGGGCTTTGATGATCCGCGCATCGCAGTCATGACGGGCGATGCTGCTGATGCTGCCGTCATTGCCAAAGCACTGACGCCTTCGGTGCAGTCTGTTTTTCATCTGGCCGCGGTTGTCAGCGGTGAAGCAGAAAGCGATTTTGATCTGGGCATGCGCATCAATCTCGATGCCACGCGCATTCTGCTGGAGCAGGCACGCAAGAATGGCAACCGACCTCGCGTGGTATTCACCAGTTCGGTCGCGGTGTTTGGTGGCGATCTGCCACCCAAGGTGCTGGACACCACACCGGCAACGCCGCAAGGCTCGTATGGCGCGCAAAAAGCGATGTGTGAATTAATGGTGACGGATTACAGCCGCAAAGGTTTCGTTGATGGCCGCTCGCTGCGTTTGCCTACCGTGACTGTGCGTCCCGGCAAAGCCAACAAAGCCGCATCGAGTTTTGCCAGCGGCATCATCCGCGAACCTTTGAATGGCGTGGTGTCAATCTGCCCGGTGCCGCCCGACACCAAGGTCTGGGCTGTGTCACCGCGCAGCACAGTGCACAATCTGATTCATGCGCATGAGCTGGAGAGTGCTGCGTTTGGTACCGCCGGCGCAGTCAACCTGCCGGGCCTCACGACCACCGTGGGTGAAATGGTCGCTGCGATGGGACGTGTCGCCGGTGCGGAAACGATGAAACTGGTGGAATGGAAAGAAGATCCCGCGATTCTGAAACTCGTGCGCACCTGGCCGGGGGATTTCGTCACGGCCCGGGCAGTAAAAATGGGCTTCGTGCACGACGCCAATTTTGATGAGGTGGTTAAAGCTTATATGGAAGAAGAGCTTCGTTAAGTCAGGCCTCAATGTGCGCAAGGGGCTGTGCTGAATTCAGGCCCCTTCGCGCATACCCCATTTCCACATCCAGGTCGTCGGCAAGGGAACGATCATGAACAGGTGCTCGATGACGGCGAGTGTCAGCAAGCCAGCCACCAGACACAAGCTGGTTGCAGCGAACGCATCCTGCGGCTGCACCGATACGGCCATCCACAGCGGCACGAGCACCGCCGTTGCTGCGCTCACTGAGACCGGCATCAGCCAGTTCCATGAGCGGCGCGTGAAATAACTTTGCAAATACGCGAGGTGCTCTGGCAGGAAATTTTCCGAGAGGTTGCGCACACCGAGGAAAAGATTGAGCTTGGCTGAAAGACGCATGGACCACAACACGAGATAAGTCCACCAGCCCGTCTGATTTGGTTTGTCCCAACTGACCGCGAACACCATCAGTGCAAGCAGTATCAGCGCCATCTCATGATGCAATATCGCTTCGGTCGCATGACGCACGCGCTGCCAGCCCCGACTGTCAGGCGGACATTCGCTTCGCCGCGCGCCGGTAACGTAACCCAGCAGGAAAGCAATCTCTTGCCAGCTCCATACCAACACTGCGCAGGTAAAAGCGCAATAGGCCGAAGCCACCGTGGTGGCCGACGCGGAAATTGACATACCCACCAGCGCCAATCCCAGCAACAGCGTGAAGGCAAGTAGTGTCCATTTAAAGGTCCAGCGCGGCAGCCGACCCAAGTACATGATGACGCCGGTGGAAAACCACCACACGAACAACGTGAACAGAATCGGAAAAAGATACTGTGACATCACATGTTCACTCAGGCATTACCAACTGGGTACCAGCCGCGCCGAAGCGGGCAAGGCGTGGGATTTCACCGGGATGAAATACATGCGCACAAAGACCGCTGCACCCGCCACGCTCCAGAAGGCTTTCTGCAGGTTCCCGACGATACCGCCAGCCGCTTTACCTGCGTCCGCCTTCATTGCGCAACGATAGATACGATCCAAATTCTCCCGGAATGCCGGATGGTCGATGTCTAGCGTGACCGGAAACACCTGCTTGGTAATTTCGTTGGTGATGCGGAAGACATCAAAGTCATACTCGGTCGGCGCGAGTCCCATCGCCTCCTTGAGCTCTGGTCGAGTGTGATCGCGCACGTACATGGTTGCATAGACCGCGAGCAGGAAGAAGCGTATCCACAAAACATTGCCTCCCTTAAGTAGCCCGGGATTGGCACGCATGATCAGCGCGAATGATTCTCCGTGACGGAACTCATCATTGCACCAACGCTGGAACCAGCGAAAGATTGGGTGGAATCGCTTGTCAGGGTGTTGTTCAAGCTGACGGAAAATTTTGATGTAGCGTGCGTAACCAATCTTTTCGGACAGGTAGGTCGCGTAGAAAATGTATTTTGGCTTGAAATACGTGTAGCTCTTGCTGCGCTTCAGATTGCCCAGATCGATACCCAGACCATAATCCTTCAGCGAAGAGTTGAGGAAGCTAGCATGACGCGACTCATCGCGCGCCATGTATTCCATCAGCTTCTTGATATCTGGGTTATTGACGTTGCGCTTGATCTCGTTATAGAGCACACAACCTGAAAATTCAGAAGTGAGCGAGCTCACCAGAAAATCCAGAAATTCCTGCCGCAATTCTGGCGACATCTTATGTGCCAGTTCGCGCGCCTCCTCAGCAAATTTTTCGTCACGCTGAAAATGGTCGTGATTATTATCACCCTCATATTCCGCCATCATCGCATCCCATTCGGCGCGAACGGGCTCAATGTTGATGCGGTCCATCGCTTCGTAATCCGTGGTGTAGAAACGCGGCGAGAAAAGCGTGTTGGTGACAGCTTTCTTTGCGGCGTCTTCGACCGACTTTATTTCGCTGACTTGATTGTGCATTATGCTTGCCCCCTACTTCAGAATTTAGATTTTCTTTTTCGACGAAATCTGAAATCAATAATCAAAAATACAGACCTAGCAACGCCAGCCAGAACATGGCTGTTTATCGCTTGGTGATCTCCATAGCCTGCGAGGTATAAAAACCGCTGGAGATTCTTTCCGTATTGCCGATCTTCCAACCACCCAACAATTCGCACTCACCTATCGCTGCACGCAGAGAGTCTTCGGAAATCGGCTCGATGAAAGGGGCACGATCACTCCGGGGGAAAATTCTTCCCACGCGAATCAGCGTGGCCAAAATAGGATTACTTGGGGCGAAAGTGAAGAGCACTGAACGACGCGTGCGCTGTGCCAGGCCGGACAGCACCTGCACCATGTCGTACCTTTCATAATGAATCATCGAATCCATGGCAACCACGTGATCGAAGTTTCCATAGGCTGTTGACAGCATGTCGCCGGAAATAAACTCGACTTTTCCTTCACCCAAATCATCGGGCAAGCGCTTGCGCGCCAATTCCACCAGCGTGGTTGAAAGATCGATCGCTACCACTTGTGCGCCACGGCGCGCCAAATCGAATGCCAGTGTGCCGGTGCCGCATCCAGCATCCAGAATGCGAGCGCCATGCAGATCATGCGGCAGCCAGTCGAGCAAGGTCTGGCGCATACGATCACGCCCTGCTCGTACGGTCTTTCTGATGCCTGAGACTGGCGCATCCGAGGTCAGCTTTGCCCACTGGTCGGCGGCAGTTCGGTCGAAATACTCTTCGAGCTGTTCGCGTTTTTCTTCGTAACTTGTATTAGCCATTACCTTCTCCTAACGATCTGCAGGTACATAAAGAAGTGCTGATTTATTTAACCCGGAAGATTTTGTGGCTGCAAACTATCTGTAAATCTTCCTGGTTCCCGCCTCGCACAGTGACGCCTGCGCCGCGTGCTACGCGAGTTTTATCTGATACTTCTTAATCGAACCCGAGCAAATCAAAAATATCCCGGTCTTTCATGGATTCACAGATGAGCGGGTCGGTACCTGCCCACAGTGAAGCCGCCAGCCGCATATATTCCTGCTGCACCGCCAGAAGCTCGGGTGAGTCCTCCATCTCGAACAAGGTCGCCTTCTTTAGACGGCTCTGACGGATCACGTCGAGGGACGGAATGCGCGCCATCGTCTTAAGTCCAACACGCTCGTTGAATTTGTCAATCTGGTCTGTGGCATCGGAACGGTTGGCAATCACCCCGCCCAAACGCACGTTGTAGTTCTTTGACTTCGCTGCAATCGCCTGCACGATGCGGTTCATCGCAAAAATGGAATCAAAGTCGTTCGCAGTGACGATCAACGCGCGATCAGCATGCTGCAGTGGTGCTGCAAAACCACCACACACCACATCACCAAGCACGTCGAAAATTACGACATCGGTTTCATCCAGCAGGTGATGCTCTTTGAGCAGCTTGACGGTCTGACCAACAACATAACCGCCGCAACCCGTACCAGCCGGAGGTCCACCAGCCTCCACGCACATCACGCCGTTGTAGCCTTCGAAAACAAAATCTTCGACGCGCAGCTCTTCGCTATGAAAATCCACGGTCTCCAAAATATCGATGACTGTTGGCACTAGCTTTTTGGTCAGCGTGAAGGTGGAATCATGTTTCGGATCACATCCGATTTGCAGCACTCGCTTGCCCAGCTTGGAGAAAGCGACCGACAAGTTCGAAGACGTCGTGCTTTTACCTATGCCGCCTTTGCCATAGATGGCAAAGACTTTGGCATTACCGATCTTGACGCTCGGGTCCAACTGCACCTGAACGCTTCCCTCGCCATCGGCGCGGCCCCGCTTGATTTCCGAAATAGGAACTGTCGCTACATTCATTGATTGACTCCTTCGGTGGTACCTTTAAGCCGGTATTCGCGTTCTTCACCCGCACGACGCATAGCGTCTGGCGTGTTCTGGTCCGGTATCCAGTACTGGCTTTCGTTCGTCTCCATCAAGCGGCCGGTGAGTGATAGCCGCATTTCTGGTTCTCCAAAAAATCTGTTTGTGTATCTGTCTGCGTATCTGTTTACGTTACGGATAACTACGAACCTCTGCGGCAGGTCAGCGGCCATAGTGAGCTTTCGCGTCATACAAGGTGTCCACTGTGATGGTCGGTACACCATGGTCTTTCGCATAGCGCTCGGTGTTGCGTCTTGCCTTGCCTCGTACAAAAAACGGAATCTTGGACAGCTCTTTCTCTGCATCAGCTGCCCAGGCAGGGTGCATTTCGCCGGCATTCGCCGGATCGGTTTCACGCGCCACTTCTGGAGAAACGATGGCATCGGCCTGCGCCGGCATTGCGCGCGGCGCACCACCCTTGCCGAGGTGTGAGGGCGATGCGCCGTCGTGGAATTCGAAGTCATCCTTGAACATGCCCAGCAAGTGTTCTTCGAGGCCCATCATCAGCGGATGGACCCAGGTATCGAAGAGCACGTTGGCGCCCTCAAAACCCATTTGCGGTGAATAGCGTGCGGGGAAATCCTGTACGTGTACCGGGGCAGAAATCACAGCGCAAGGCAGACCGAGTCGCTTGGCAATGTGGCGCTCCATTTGCGTGCCCAGTACCAACTCAGGCGAAAGCTCCGCGACACGTGCCTCAACTTCAAGGTAATCGTCAGTAATCAAAGGCTCGATGCCGTATTTCTTGGCTGCTTCACGAATCTCGCGCGCGAATTCGCGGCTGTAGGTTCCAAGACCGACCACTTCAAAACCTAGCTCTTCGGAGGCCACGCGAGCAGCGGCGATCGCGTGCGAGGCATCACCAAACACAAACACGCGTTTGCCAGTGAGATAAGTGGAATCGACGGAACGCGCATACCAAGTCGCACGCGACGCCGCATCTTCCAGTCCGGGATCGACAGCAATGCCCGCCAGTTGCGCGACTTCAGCGATGAACTCGCGCGTCGCCTGTGCACCGATAGGAATGGTTTTAGTCGATGGGAGTCCGAGATTTTTTTGCATCCAGGTGGCTGCCTGCATCGCCGTTTCCGGATACAGCACCACATTGAAATCGGCATCGGCGAGTCGCGCCAGATCAGCAGGCGTTGCCCCCAGCGGCGCAACGACGTTGATGGCGATCCCCATACGCGTGAGCAGCGCGGTGATTTCGCGCAGGTCATCACGATGACGAAAACCGAGTGCGGTGGGCCCGAGAATGTTACAGCTCGGCGGTTGGCCAGCTTCGCTAAACGTTGTACGCGGCTTCGCAAGATGGCGGACCATCTGATAAAAAGTTTCTGCTGCGCCCCAGTTTTCTTTTTTCTGATACGAAGGCAATTCCAGCGGCACAACGGGTATCGGCAAATTAAGCGCTCTGGCAAGACCGCCTGGGTCGTCCTGAATCAGCTCGGCGGTGCAAGAAGCGCCCACCATCATGGCTTCCGGTGCGAACCGCTCATAAGCTTCGCGCGCTGCATTTTTGAACAACTCGGCAGTGTCCGAACCCAGATCACGCGCCTGAAATGTGGTGTAAGTCACGGGCGGGCGCTTGGGTAGTCGCTCGATCATCGTAAATAGCAGATCAGCGTACGTGTCACCCTGTGGCGCATGTAATACGTAGTGCACTTTTTCCATCGCCGTGGCTATGCGCATGGCGCCCACGTGCGGTGGGCCTTCGTAGGTCCATAGAGTTAATTGCATGCGAGCTCCTTTGTGGCGATTTTTTGGCGACGTATCAAGGGACGCGCAAACAACTCGGCCAGATCGGCGCTCTGTTCATATCCATGTACCGGCGAGAAGACGAGCTCAATCGCCCACTTGGTGGTAAATCCCTCTGCCTCCAAAGGATTGGCCAGACCCAGACCGCAGACCACGATGTCGGGCGCCGCAGCGCGGCAGCGATCCAGCTGCTTCTCTACATCCTGACCCTCAGATAACTGAGTTCCCTTCGGCAGCAACATGAGCTCTTGCTTCATGTGATCGCGATGCAAATAGGGTGTTCCAACTTCGGTGAGCTGCATACCAAGCTCGCGCGCAAGAAAGCGGGCAAGCGGGATTTCGAGCTGCGAATCCGGGAAAAAGAAAATGCGCTTGCCTTGCAATTGGGTGCGATGACGCTCGAGTGCGCGCTGTGCACGTTCACGCGAGGGCATGGTGGCTTTTTCGAACACCTCGCTGCTGATACCAAACACATGGGCGGCGGTCCGCAGCCATTCGGTCGTTCCTTCGACACCGAAAGGGAACGGTGCCGGGAGATGCGTAGCGCCGCGCGATTCCAATGCTCGCGCTGTATCGGTCAGAAAAGGCTGGGCTAGGAGATAGTGCGTGTTGGGACCAATAGCTGGCAGCGCACGTGAGTTACGCGGCGGGAAAAACTGAACCTGCTCTATACCCATTGCTTTGAAATGACGGGCAAACTGATCCTCGACAACATCGGGCAAGCAACCGACGATCATCAGGGACGTCGGCGCTTCGGCATTTGTCGCAGGAAGCAATGGCACCATCGATGCGAGGCAGGCATCTTCACCTTGGGTGAACGTGGTTTCGATACCGCTACCCGAGTAATTCAAGATGCGCACATTCGGCAAGAATTCTTGCGACAGCCGCGCAGCTGCACGCGAGAGATCGAGCTTGATCACTTCCGACGGGCAGGATCCGACGAGGAAAAGCATCTTGATATCGGGACGTCGTTCGAGTAAGCGACGCACAACACGATCCAATTCTTCGTTGGCATCAGCGATACCAGCAAGATCACGTTCGTCAATGATCGCAGTGGCGAATCGCGGCTCGGCGAAAATCATCACGCCCGCAGCGGATTGAATCAGGTGCGCGCAAGTGCGGGAGCCGACAACGAGAAAAAATGCATCTTGTATCTTCCGGTGCATCCAGATGATGCCCGTCAGTCCACAAAACACTTCGCGCTGACCGCGTTCTCGCAGCACGGGTGAATCAACGCAGCCGTTATCTAGTTTTATTGGGATTGCGGCATTCATGCGGCCACCTGCTGAGTGAATTGTTTAGCGGATTGCAGTCGCGCAGCGCGCAACTTAAGAATGAATTGCGTTGCATTGATTGCGTAGGTCGCATAAGCAATCAGCGCTAACACCATCTGTTCGCGCACTGGCAAGTTGCCCGTGTAGAGAGAAATGAGGTAAACGGTGTGCAGCGCAAGCACCATCATGCTGAACACGTCTTCCCAAAAAAAACTGGAAGCAAACAGATAGCAGTTGAAAACGACTTTTTCCCAGATGCAACCTGTAATCATGATGGTGTACAGCAGCAAGGTCTTAATCACTATGGACACGGTGGCTGCCATCTCACCCTCACCGGTCTGCAGATAACGTACAACCAGAACCGCGCTTATCAGAAAGGCAATGAATTGCACCGGCGCCAGCACACCCTGCACCAGCGTCCAGCGGGTTGTGTCTCGGCGAATCCGCTCATCGGCGGTGTAAAGCGCCTGATTCTGTCGGTCTGATTGAAGTGGGTTTTGCATGTTCAGCTTCTTGGCCCAGTAGGGGGTGAGATGCAATGTAGGGGTGACTCGTCAGTCTGTCAACAATTAGTTACGTCAATTAAACTTGACATAATTGCTGGGATGGATCATTTTTCGGGTAGTGCGTTGGCACAGGGAATTCCGTGGGCAAAAGGAACAACTGCCGTGGAAAACTTACTTTGTTTGCCGCCCAGCATGGGGGTTAGCGATGGCTCTGGGCTAACAGGCGCTGACAGCGCGTCGGTGCGAACTAGACTCATTTTCAAAGCAGGAGACAAGAATGGACGAAGGTACAACCGGCCATTGCAGTGATGACATTGGCGAGAGCCTAGGAGCGGTAAATGAATTGGCGAGCGAACAGCGGTTGCTTCCGCTACTGGAGGCCGAAATCATCCCTCGATTGATAATGGCCCACCAAGAGCAGCGCCAACAATCTCAGGACACGCCTGCGGTACTTGCGAGCGATATCGCAAATTTTTGCCAAGCGCTGCTAGATAACCGCATGCCCGATGCCCGCGCTACCGTGGCCGACATCTTGGCTCGTGGCATCACGATGGATAAGGTCTATCTTGGTCTGTTCGCGCCGGCAGCGAGGTATGTGGGCGAATGGTGGAATGCAGACAGCTGTACATTCTCTGAGGTCACCCTTTGCTTATGGCGGCTGCAAACCCTGCTCCATGAAGCAAGCCCCGCTTTTCAAAGCAATGCAAAAAATACAAAAACGGCAATAGCATCGGAGCGTCGTATCCTGATGGCGACCCTGCCGGGGCAACAACATACCTTTGGCTTGTCAATGCTGTCGGAATTCTTTCGTCGCGAAGGCTGGACTGTTCTGTCCATCCCCTCACCCAAGCCGAACGAAGTGCAGGATGCGTTGTCGGCGTACTGGTTTGATGTGCTGGCCTTATCGGTCAGTGCAGATAATGAACTACCCGCATTGACGAAAAGCATACGAATCGCTCGCAAAACCTCCAGCAATCCCCGGCTCTCGGTGATGGTCGGCGGGCCGGCTTTCCTCGATCAACCCGACCTGGCCTCGACCGTTGGGGCCGATGGCTACTCAGCGGATGCCGATGCCGCTCTGCAGTTAGCCGTTCAACTCATACAACAACAACAAGATGTGAGGATTAATTGACACAGGTGTATGTCACTTTACTTGAAAATATAACTAATTGCGTACATAATGTGACTGACTAGTATATTTACCGTTCGCGCCGCTTCTGCGGGTCCGGCCTTTTAATCCATGCGATCACAAGTCGGCACATCCCAAGTGACACCATTCGATTCTACGAAACATGCGCTTTCCGAGCTCAGCGCGGAAGCCAATGCCGCGCTGTTGTCAGCCGCCGCCGACCTCGTTTTGGTCATTGATGGGCAAGGCATGGTGGAAGAGGTATCGTCGAAGGCAGACGCCATGCCGGTCAAGGACGGGTTGCGCAGTTGGGTCGGCAAATCGTGGCAGGACACCGTCGCCTCGGAAAGCCGGCCTAAAGTGGTCAAGCTTCTCAACACTGGTATCGATAACCGCGCTACTTGGCGGCAGGTGAATGTACTAGCCGATGACGGCACTTACGTTCCTATTTCCTTCTGCGCTGTTTCGGTCGGTCCCAACGGCCGCATGATCGCACTGGGTCGCGATCTGCGCGCCCAGTCTGAAATTCAACAGCAGCTGGTCAATGCGCAGCAAACGATGGAGCGCGACTATCTGCGGCTACGCCATCTTGAATCCCGCTACCGCATCCTGTTCGACCTCACCTCCGAAGGTGTGCTGGTCGTCGACGGCAAATCACAGAAAATCATCGAAGCCAATCCGGCGGCGGCTGAAGCTTTCGGCGACACGGTTCGGCGCATGGTCGGCAAGCAAGTCATCGACTGTATCGACAGTGACTCTCGCAGCATGATTGGCAAACTGCTGGACACGGTACGTGGCGGTGGAAAATCAGATCAGGCTGTCGCCAAAATCCGTAGCCGCCCCGTGACGGTGGCCGTATCCGTCATGCACGAAGAAGGCGGAGAAGTGCTACTGGTTCGCGTCAGGCATGAGGTGGCCGTGCGGACAGACAGTAGCACCGCAACCCAGGCTGAAATGGTGACGCGCGTGATCGAACAGGCGCCCGATGCCTTCGTCGTCACCGATACCGATGGTGATGTCCTCGCTACGAACCGGGCATTCACTGAGATGGTGGAAATGAATCGGGCGGAACAGGTCATCGGCGAATCACTGGATCGATGGCTTGGCAGGGCCGGTGTCGACTTGAACGTCTTGCTAGCCAACTTGCGCCAGCGCAGCTCGGTCCGACTGTTTGCCACGACCATACGCAATGAAAACGGCCGACAGATTCCTGTAGAAATTTCGGCGGTCGCCGTGACCCAGCAAGGGAGTGGCGGCGCCTTAGGCTTCACGATTCGAGATGTCGGCCGGCGCGGTGGTAGCGAAACCCGCAACGCCATGCCGCACTCGGTGGAGCAACTGACCGAATTGGTCGGACGCGTGCCGTTGCGTGAAATTGTCGGCGAAACGACCGACCTGATTGAAAAACTCTGCATCGAGGCAGCCCTGGTCCTCACTCAGGACAACCGGGCCACGGCCTCGGAAATCCTTGGATTGTCCCGTCAAAGCCTGTACGTGAAACTCCGTCAGCATGGCATCGGTAACCTCGGCGGCGACGACAAGTAAGCACGCCTTCTAGGCGCAAATAACTGCAGGTACACTTCGCGGAAGAAGTGTCAGTTTTAATTGACACTTTAAACTGTCACGGGCACAATCACCTGCATGTCCCGCCCCAAACTCTCAACTGTTGCCGAATTACTAAAACCCGTCACCTGGTTCCCGCCAATGTGGGCGTTTACCTGTGGTGTCGTCGCGTCCGGTCAGAGCCTCCAAGATAATTGGTTGCTGATCGTTATCGGCATCTTGCTTGCCGGCCCTATGGTTTGTGCCACCAGTCAGGCCGTTAATGATTGGTTCGATCGCGAAGTTGACGCCATCAATGAACCGCAGCGGCCGATTCCGTCGGGTCGTATGCCAGGACGCTGGGGCTTGTACATCGCAATCTTATGGACAGTCCTTTCGCTGATAGTGGCGACCGCGCTCGGGCCTTGGGGCTTTACCGCAGCCATAGCAGGACTGGCACTGGCATGGGCCTATAGCGCGCCCCCGCTGCGACTCAAAAAAAACGGCTGGTGGGGTAACGCGGCTTGCGGTATTTCTTATGAAGGTCTGGCCTGGATAACAGGTGGCGCCGTGATGGCAGGCGGGGCAATGCCAGACTCTCGATCGATGTTGCTCGCTTTGCTTTACAGCATCGCCGCCCACGGCATCATGACCCTCAATGATTTCAAATCCGTCGAAGGCGATCGCCAGATGGGCATCGGTTCGCTGCCGGTGCAACTCGGCGTCAAGCTGGCCGCAATTACTTCGTGCTGGGTCATGCTAGTGCCGCAATTTGTCGTCGTAGGCTTGCTGGTTCATTGGGGTAAGCCCTTTCATGCGCTCGCCATCGTTGGGTTGATGTTTGCGCAAACGCGATTTATGAAGTACTTCATGGCTTCGCCTGTTGAGCGCGCATTGAAGATATCCGCGTTTGGTGTCCCGTTGCTGGTGGCCGGCATGATGGTGTCAGCCTTCGGGTTGCGAACGATAGGAGGATCAGAATGATTCCGTCACATTTTGGGTGGGTACAAATCATCCGATTGGGCATGGTGCAAGCGTCGCTCGGTTCGATCGTCGTATTGATGACGTCGACACTGAATCGCATCATGGTCGTTGAGTTGATGCTGCCGGCCATCCTGCCCGGCGCACTGGTGGCCATTCATTATCTCGTACAGATATCGCGCCCTCGCATGGGTCATGGCTCGGATCAGGGCGCGCGTCGGACACCTTGGATTATTGGCGGCATGACGCTGCTCGCCCTAGGCGCTCTGTGCACGACAGCGGCGACACTCTGGATAACAAGCTCGCCGATACTCGGCGTGATTCTGGCGATTACCGGGTTTGTGATGATCGGACTGGGCGTCGGCGCAGCAGGCACCTCGCTGTTGGTACTCCTGGCCATGCGCGTGCAAAACGAAAAGCGCGCAGCAGCGGCAACCGCCGTGTGGTTGATGATGATCGTGGGCTTTGCCGTAACGGCTGGCTGTGCAGGTCAGTTGCTCGATCCCTATTCACCGACACGCTTGCTGGGCGTCACGCTGACCGTATGTACTGGCGCGCTGATCATCACACTGATTGCCTTGTTCCGGCTCGAGCATGATCCGGGCGATGAAATCATTCAACCTGAACCATCACAGATCGTGCCCTTTCGCACTGCGCTTACCGATGTTTGGCGCGAAACCGCTGCACGTCAGTTCACGATTTTCATTTTCATTTCCATGCTGGCCTACAGCGCGCAGGATCTGATTCTGGAACCTTTCGCCGGCACCGTCTTTGGTTTCACGCCGGGCGAATCCACCAGCCTCTCGGGCGTGCAGCATGGCGGCGTATTGGTCGGCATGCTGCTGGTCGCACTGGTGGGCAGTAAATTCGCTCACGGTCGCGCAGGCTCATTGCAACTCTGGTGCGTGGGTGGCTGCATCGCATCCGCCGTCGCGCTCGCAGGCCTCGCCATTGCCGGCCACGTTGGTCCACCATGGCCATTGAAAACAAACGTATTCCTGATGGGCGCAGCCAATGGTGCGTTTTCGATTGCCGCGATTGGCCAGATGATGCGTCTTGCTTCAGAAGGGCGTTCTGCGCGCGAAGGCGTGCGCATGGGACTGTGGGGCGCCGCTCAAGCGATTGCCTTTGGCTTAGGCGGGTTACTGGGTACCATCGCCAGCGATCTGGCCCACTGGTTACTACCTTCATCCGGCGTTGCCTATGGCACGGTGTTTGGCTGTGAAGCACTTTTGTTTATCGCGTCGGCGCTGTTGGCGTCACGTATTCCGATGATGGAGCAGCAACGCGAGCAGCCTTCAGGCCGTGTAGCGCAGCCATCATTTTCATGAAGCAATCACGACTCCGCGAAGGGGAAACGTATGTCAAACCACGAACAATTCGATGTCGTCATCGTTGGCGGCGGTCCTGCCGGTGCCACTGCGGCCCATGATCTTGCGCGGCGCGGACGACGCGTTTTGCTGCTGGACCGCGCGGGTCGCATCAAACCCTGTGGTGGCGCAATACCGCCACGCGCAATGCGCGACTTTGATATACCGGATCACATGCTGGTCGCCAAAGCGCGCTCGGCACGCATGATCGCGCCATCGAACACCAAAGTAGATATTCCTATCGAAGGCGGTTTCGTCGGCATGGTCGATCGCGAACAATTCGATGAATGGCTGCGTGAACGCGCCGCTTCCGCAGGCGCTGTCCGTCGCAACGCCCGCTTCGAGCGTGTCGGCCTGGATTCAGACGGCATGAGTACGGTGACTTTCCACGGCGGCGACGATGGCGAGCATCACACTGTTCGCGCGCGTAGCATCATCGGCGCCGATGGCGCACGTTCGGCCGTCGCGCAACAAACGGTGCCCGGCGCGGAAAAAACCAAGTACGTGTTCGCGTATCACGAAATCGTCGAAGCACCTAAAGTCAAACCCGCTGGTTACGATGACACGCGCTGCGATGTGTTCTATCAGGGTAAATTGTCGCCTGATTTTTACGGCTGGGTATTTCCGCACGGCGACACACTTTCCATCGGCACAGGGAGCGCAGACAAAGGATTCTCGCTGCGCAACGCCACCACCTCATTGCGCACGGCAGTCGGACTTGAAAACGCAAAAACTGTGCGCCGCGAAGGAGCGCCGCTGCCAATGAAACCCCTGCCCCGCTGGGACAATGGCCGCGATGTCGTGCTCGCCGGCGATGCGGCCGGTGTCGTAGCGCCAGCCTCCGGTGAAGGCATTTACTACGCCATGCTGGGCGGACGTCTTGCTGCCGATGCCGCTGAAGAATTACTGGTCACTGGCAATGCGCGCTGCTTGGCCAAGGCTCGCAAGCGCTTTATGAAAGATCATGGCAAAGTATTTTTGGTACTGGGGATCATGCAATATTTCTGGTACTCCAGCGACAAACGCCGCGAGCGCTTTGTCAGTATGTGCGAAGACAAGGATGTGCAAAAGCTTACCTTTGACGCCTACATGAACAAAGAATTAGTGCGCGCAAAACCGCTGGCTCATGTGAAAATCTTCTTCAAAGACATGGCTCACTTGCTTGGTTTAGCCAAGGTGTAATTTGACTCGCAAATGGCAGAAAAAAAACCCGTAGTCATCGCATTTCTGGTGGTCTTCGCAGTCGCCGGCATCGGAGGTGCCGCGACTGATATCGGGCCTTGGTACTTCAATCTCATCAAACCCGCATGGCAACCGCCGGATTGGGCCTTCGGCCCGATCTGGACGCTGATCTACATTACGACCGGCATTGCCAGTGTGCGCGCCTGGCGCTTGGGTGATGAACGTCAACGCAGCAATTTTCTGCTTGCGCTACTAATCAACTGTGTACTGAATGTTCTGTGGAGTGTGCTGTTCTTCAAGATGCAGCGGCCTGATGTTGCGTTGATTGAAGTTGTGGTCTTCTGGCTATCCATCGTACCGCTGATACTGCTGCCTTTGCGTTACTCACCCAGATCCAGTCTGCTGATGCTGCCTTACCTTGCCTGGGTGAGCGTGGCCGCGTATTTGAATCTGACCATCGTTCGTCTCAATCCTACGCTCTGACCCGCCTGCATTACCCTATCTGCCCCCACATATCCGGATAGGGTTGTGACATCAAGCTTGCGTCAAAAAAAAATCACTGTGCACGATAAGGATTTCATAACTCGCTGCAGACGCTGCGTACAAGCAGCGTGCCGCCCGTGACTACGTCCGCAAAGCTTCAGTTTACGCTGCGCAAGAAAATGTAAGCACGCCGAGGGCGTTTTGTGAGCGCTTCTAAATCTCGATCCGACCTCTCTGCTTCACTTTCAGCAAACCGGGTGAGGCCTGATCTATCTCCATTTCTTTTTCGGATTGGCTGAAAAATTCCACCGCCCTCTGCTTTATTCAAAGCAAAAACAAGGAACTTGTCGACTCATTACGTTCCTAAAAAAGTGATTCAATATTTTGATTTATCGCAATCAACACTTACCTTTTTCAGGACTAAATATGTCGCAAAGATCTATTCAAGGAACCTCGCGTGGTTCAATTTCCTCAGACACGCTAGTCAAAAGCTCCAGCGAATCAGAAAAAAAATCTCGGGAAAAATACGAGGAAGAGTCGGTAAGTTGCGAAAAAAAACCTCATATGCTGCCGGTTGATAGCTCAAGTGATACAGAATCTGATGCGCCATCCACCACGGCTGAAAAACATTCAAAATCTGGGCCCAACTTAGGGGAGAAAATCAAAAAATCATGGAAAGGCATCAAAGAAAAATTTTCAGATAAATCAAGCCACAGCCCAAAAATAAAAAAATCAGTCGCCTCCAAGTTCAAGGCAGATGATCGATCGCTCCCCACTGAAGAAAGAATAGCGACGTGGCAGCAAAATGGCCGAAATCTATTCGGCAACATAAAAATGTTGGCTCATGATTTTAAGAAAAGCCAGGACCTCATCACAGAATTAATTAAACGTGATGGTCAAGATTTCGCGGCAGATAAATTCAACGCCGAAGATTACGCAGGGTTGGGATTTGATTTTTCGCCCACGATGTTTTCCTCTAGAGGGTCACTTGACGCATTGATCAATCCGTTGAATATTTTCGGGAGCAAGTCCGTCATTGCCTCCACAAAAACAACGCCTGAAGAATTACTTGCCGATAGCGAGGATGACTTCCGTCGGCCAAGCTATACGTTGAACAAACCGATTAAGCTATGTGCAAGTGGTATTGGCCCAAAGCTCTTTAGTAATCAGTTGCTGAACATACTGCGCGAGATTCCTTTAACTTGTCCGGTAATTCTTGATGTCTCTTCAAACAATCTTGGGCCCGATGAGCTGTTAGAACTGGTTCATTTGATGGACAAACATCCGGTGATCTACTCCCTGGACCTCAGCAATAACCCGCTATGCCCAAGTGATAATGCTTGCTTTGCCTTGATAAAACTTTTCACCTCGCTGGGACCGATGTATCGGCTTTATCTAGACAAAACCGGCTTCAATGACAATACGGCGGAATTTATAGAATACTCTTTGAAAGAGAACCGCTGCCTGCGACATTTGAATTTGCAGCATAACAAGCTGACAGAGACGGGTATCAACGCGCTGATTAACTCAGTCATTCCGTTTGACTTTTTCAATAGAAAACAAGATGACTGCGCGCGGACTATGCTGCAGTTGCAACATAATTCGCCAAACGATTGGGAGCTGATCATCGCGACGATTAACTTCATTTTAATGCGTACGCTGATTTTAGATAAGGATGTCGTGCTAACGTCTCCAGCGATCCCCCTGCAAATCGATATTCCCAACTCGTGGATTGATCAGCTCATCTCCACTGAACCTTATACCTCTGAAATTGCCCGACCACAAAAAAATTCGGCGGATGATCGTTTATAAGCTGTTTTTTAAGCGAAGAAAGCGCTTCCACCATCAACTTCGCCTGAGCAAAGCGTGAGTCTGATAACGTTCGTTCTGGCTGTGGTAGGGATCACTTATCCGGTTTCCTCGACTTGCAGCCAAATCCGAATGAAGGTTATATGGACGTTAAAAATTCAATAAGGCTCGACTACCGGGCGGATATTGATGGGCTCAGAGCAGTCGCCGTTTTAGCCGTGATTGCATTTCATGCTTTCCCATCCCTGATGCCCGGCGGGTTCATCGGGGTGGATATCTTTTTTGTTATCTCCGGATTTCTGATCACCACACTCATTATTAAAGGCCAGGAACAGAATAATTTCAGCTTCCGAGCGTTCTATGCGAGTCGTGCAAGGCGACTATTTCCATCGTTGATTCTTGTTCTGCTTGCCTGCCAAATCTTTGGTTGGTTCGGATTGCTGTCCGATGAATACAAGGCTTTGGGAAAGCATGTCGCAGCCAGCGCTGTTTTTATTCCTAATTTAATTTTTTGGAGTGAAAGCGGTTATTTTGATTTTGCCGCGGCAGCAAAGCCTTTGCTGCACCTCTGGAGCTTGGGTATCGAAGCGCAGTTTTATCTGCTTTGGCCAGCGATGATTTGGCTATCGATGAAATGCAAGCTTAGTTTGCAAAAGCTGGCTGTTGTAGCGCTCCTTACGTCGCTGCTCTTCAATCTGTTCATGATAGAAACTGAAGCTACAGCCACTTTTTTTTCGCCCCTTTCGCGCATGTGGGAGCTGTTATCGGGCTGTATGGTCGCTTTTTTTATAAAAAACAAGACAAGTAAGTTCGAAGCACCAAAGGAAAAGATCGCATCGACCATGGCGTTAGCACACGGGCTCGCCGCGCTGGGCCTGCTGCTTCTTGCGTACGGCATGTTCTTTTTCAACCAGGACATGCTCTTCCCCGGCGCATGGGCACTAATCCCTGTTATCGGAACGGCCTTGATCATCCTAGCGGGGGAAAAATCCTGGCTGAATCAGAGATTGTTGTCGAATCGATTGCTGGTTGGTATTGGATTGATCAGCTTCCCCTTATACCTTTGGCATTGGCCACTGCTGTCGTTCGCCTTTATCCTTGAAGGCACCCAACCCGATGAACCCGTCCGGATCGCAATGGTTATCTTGGCTTTTGTGCTGGCCGGCCTCACTTATTATCTTTTTGAACGCCCGATTCGATTTGGTCAACAGGGCCGCAATAAAACCTACTTGCTTATTGCTGCGATGATTCTCATTGGAGGCTTGGGTTTAACGACTTATGCGCTGGAGGGGTTTCGAGAAAGAATCTCAAACAAAGAAGTCAAAGCGCAGTTAGCAGACTTGAATTTTGATCTTCCGGATAGCACCGGATGGTATTGCGACGATCTGACATACGATAGTCCCCGCTGCCATTCAACGGGACCCAACCCGTCTGTCGTGGTCATAGGCGATAGTCATGCGCTCATGATTTACGCGGCACTGCGTGAACGTTTCAAGGCGAAGGGTAAGGATATCGGGCTGTACGGCGGTAGCGACGGCTGCCCACCACTACTCAACGTCATCATTCAGGATCAAGGCGGTGATCCCAGAAAATGTTTAAAAAAGGGAACTCAGGCCATTGAGCGGGTTATTGTTGATCCCGCTATTCAAGAGGTGATATTAGCGAGTCGCGGGCCTATGTATACGACCGCCAAAGGATTCGGTGATGTTGAGTCGGATCAGTTTGGTCTCTGGATACTTCATCTGAAAGACGAAAAGCCCGGTGAGAAGGCGAACGAAACGGTTTTCTCTCTCGGTTTAAGCCAAACCCTGGATACCCTTCTGGCTGCGGGGAAAAAAGTAACTTACCTGCATGATGTGCCTGAGCTGGGGTTTGATATCAGGCGCTGCGCTTCCTTTCGGCCCTTATCCCTGACGCCAAAAGGACCGGAATCATGTGCAGTGAGCCGTAAAGATTTTGAAGCGCGGACTCAAGCTTTCAAACAAATGGTTGATAAGCTCCTGGCTCAACGGCCGGGCATTAAGGTAATTGATTTATCCGAAGCCCTATGCGACGACGATTGGTGTCATGGCTCAAAGAATGGCGTTTTGTTTTACATTGATGATGACCATTTAAGTCAAAGAGGATCTGCCTTTGTTGTAGACAGGCTTTGGGATAAGTTTTGATAGGTACGATTGGATATCGTACCTAATTGAGCTACCGGCTCAGGACAACATCGGTTGCTTGAGCATTTTAGTGAATTCCAATCCTGGCATAGGAGAGTGAAGCCAGAATCCCTGTGCTGCCTCACATGAATTTTTACGTAAAAATTCAAGCTGCTCCAGTGTTTCCACACCTTCTGCGATGACTTTGTAATTCAGATTTTTTCCGATTGCAATGATAGCCTTGACAAGAACATCATCATTTTCGGTCGAGATATCTTTGACAAAAGATTGATCAATTTTCATGGTGTCTACAGGTATTCGCTTGAGGTAGCTGAGACTTGAGTAGCCAGTGCCAAAATCGTCGATCGAGATCTTGATGCCCATAGCCCTTAATGCATGCAAGATCGCCGTACTGGTCTGTATATTCTTCATCAATACAGTTTCAGTAATCTCGAGCTCAAGGCGGCTGGGCTCCAGACCGGTTTCCCTAAGTACCTCACAAACGTTATCCAGAAAATCAGAATCATCAAATTCACGGGCGGAGATATTTACGGCAATGATATTAAAATCAAGCCCGTCTGCCTTCCATGCCTGAGCCTGTCTGCAAGCCTCATGTAGCACCCAACGTCCAATAGGAATAATGGCACCACATTCCTCGGCAGTAGGTATGAAATGGACAGGCGACAGCACACCATCCACCGGATGACGCCAACGTATCAGGGCTTCTACGCCAGCAATGCCGCCGTCATTCAGATTGATTTGTGCTTGGTAAAAAAGCTCGAATTCCTCATTTCGGAGAGCGGTATAGATATTTTTTTCAATACTCCGCAAGGTTGATATTTTTTTTCGCATTTCTGGCTTAAAAAAATAAAATCTATTCCGGCCATTTTCTTTGGCATGGTACATGGCGGAGTCAGCATTGAGTATTAAAGTATCGGAATCTTCGCCGTCATCCGGATACAAACTAATACCCATAGACGTCGTGATATCAATATTCATTTCTCCTATGCGGTGTGGCAATGAAATCACTTCGCGTATTTTTTCTATTTTTGGAATCAGCGTTTTTATTTGATCAAATTCCGAAAACAGCAGTACAAACTCATCTCCGCCAAGACGACTAACCGTATCGGTACTGCGCACGACACTCCTGAGGCGGTTCGCTATGGATTGCAATAATTTGTCGCCAGTCGCGTGCCCAAGTGAATCATTGATACTCTTGAAATGGTCAATGTCCAGAAACATCAAGGCCATTTTTGTTTTGTGCCGCTTTGCCCATTCAATAGCCAGATGGATTTTTTCATAAAGCTGCATCCGATTCGGCAAATCAGTGAGAAAGTCATAATGCGCCAGATGATGCATTTCGGCCTTGGCATTTTTTATCTCTTCCACGGCGACCTGCAATTCAACGCTGGTCATGATGAGCTGGGCATTGGCTTTCTTCAGTTTCTGATTTCTATCCTCTTGTCTTGCGAGGTTTATGTTATTGATGTTTACAGCTGAATTTTGATCTGGCAGAGATACTGTTCCATTGACGCTTGTTTTTACATTTTTTCGAAGCTGTAAATTTTCTTTACGCAAATTGGAAATCTGTTTGCGAAGCTTAATCTCAAGCGGACTCTTTGCCTTGCCGTCTTCCGGTGCTTGCTGTGGTTTGCGCATCTGATTTACGATAAAACCATAGTTGTTAAATTTTATTCTGCAACACCCAAGACGAAATCTCTCTGGTGTGGCGTCGTCGGGCGTCCTGAAAAAATTCCCTCATAAATCTCAAGCTTAGCCCCAAGTTTGATATCGTCACCATCAATATCAAAGAGCCGAATATCTTTACTGTGCGCACTACCTCTGACTTTAACGACGGACATGGCGCGCTTGAAAGTGCCGGCAATTTCTACATAGCGGTGCAAAATAATCGCATCGGCTAGAAACGCGTTTCCGTATGAGCTAAAGCGTAAATCGGTATAGCGATCTTCAACTTCGGATGTCATCAACACACTCACGCCCTTTGCGGTCAATACGGAAATCATTCGGTACAGCGATTCTCGATAGTCTTCGCGAAATTCAGGTGCCAATGCCATTTCAAATCCGGATAAGGAATCGATGACTACGCGCTTTGCCGACATTTTTTCAATCATGCTGATTAGGTCATATAAAGTTTCATCAATCGACAAATCAAGCGAGTGGGTATCAATGATTCCTATCGATTCGTCTTTTAACAACGCATGGAGCTTATTACTTAATAATTGGCGCGGACTTTTTTCGAATGCGGCAATCACACCGGGCTCACCCCGTCGCACACCCTCAGCAAGAAATTCCGTAGCCATAATGGTTTTGCCCGAACCTGAGGGTCCGGCCAGCAGCAAGGAGTAGCCGGCAGGCAGTCCGCCACCCATCATCTCGTCGAGACCGACCACCCCCATTGATAAGCGCTGACTTGAGGAGAACGAACGAATTGCTGATTGCCCTACAAGCTCCGATGGCAAAACGGCGCGTGGAAATATTTTTAATCCGGCCTCATTGATACGAAAAGTATGCAAACCTGGCACATGATCTTGCCCACGCATTTTTATGACTCGGATTTTTCTCACGACTGAGTTGTGATGTAGATTTTGTGTAAGCCACAAAATACCGTCCGCTACGGTGAGCAAAGCCGTAGACTGCTCATCTGACACGGTATATTCCCCGATGACAAAGCACGTTGTCTGCCATGCGATCAATTGTTGCCCCAGCTGATACATGAAGATTCGGAAATCAGATTCGTTGTTTCCTGTCTTTTCGGTGATGTCTGCAATTGAACAAAAGGAATCAATCATCGCGATCTTCGGCTGAAAATTTTCCATTTCTTTGTTAATTCGCGTCAATACACTGCTATAAGCGCCCTTGATCAAATCATCGGTCAGATTGACAAAACGAATTGATCGATTCAATTTGTCTGAATCAAAGAAAGAAAATTGCTGCTGATAACGCAGCATTTTGAGACTGGGTTCGCCGACAACGGTGAAGAACAAGATGGGATTGTCCGGTTTCGCCATTGCAAACATCATCTGATGGGCAAGCGTAGTT